>NZ_JAKJTJ010000024.1:0-277028 GCF_050337905.1 Vibrio clamense
CTTCCCTGGCACTATAAGTGCCCTAAAGGGTTGTTCAAGACTAGAACGTTGATAGGCAGGGTGTGTAAGTGCTGCGAGGCATTGAGCTAACCTGTACTAATTGCCCGTGAGGCTTAACCATACAACACCCAAGGGGTTTTGATGGACTCGATATATACAGACAAACTTGAATGAGTTTAGAGAACGAAAACAGCTTTCCGAATTTTAAGAATTTGCTTGGCGACCATAGCGTTGCGGACCCACCTGATCCCATGCCGAACTCAGAAGTGAAACGCAGTAGCGCCGATGGTAGTGTGGGGYTTCCCCATGTGAGAGTAGGACATCGCCAGGCTTTAAATTAAATCTTTAGGTTGACCGACCTGGAGATATGGACGCTCACATAGTGAGTTGACCACTGCGGAGTGGTAGTTCAGTTGGTTAGAATACCGGCCTGTCACGCCGGGGGTCGCGGGTTCGAGTCCCGTCCACTCCGCCACTTATTTTAAAAAGCCCTAATCGAAAGATTAGGGCTTTTTTACGTTTGTCGTTTGGGAAAATGGTATCAATCTCTTGTGCGCATTTTTGCGACTTGGCCTCGGGACTTCAAAAAGCCATTCCAAGCACGACATACCTGAGAAACAATATCGTCATAATCCTTGAAACTTTGGTTTGCTAGATAGTGCTGTCTCAACCAACTCCAAACTTGTTCAATAGGGTTCAGTTCGGGAGGATAGGGGGGAAGTTTAATGATACTGACATTATTAAATTCATTGCCAATGTCATCGCTATGCCAACTTGCGCCATCCATTGTCACGACGGCATGGCGACTTTGTTCAGTGGCTTTCGATATCTGCTCTAGATGACTTATCATGATGTCTTTGTTAACCCAAGGAACGACAATGGCCTCACCCATTCCTTTTACTGGGCAGACAGAGCCAAATAAATAAGCGTATTCAAATTGCTGTTGTTTAACGACTCTAGGCCTTGTGCCACACTCTGCCCAAAGTTGAGTCGTTGTATTCTGTTGACCAAACCTAGCTTCGTCTTGAAACCAGACATCTACGCTCTCTCGCCCAACGTGACCGGGAATTTTAAGGATCGTTCTATTTGGGATTTTTTAAAATCGTCTTGGGCCTTCTGCGATTGCTTAGAGGGTTTTGAACGAGAAGTTATCCAAGAAAAACCCATATGCTCAAGCAGGAAATAGATCGAATTAGGATGGTAGTGTTTATCAAAATGCTCAAGAGCCAGCAATAGCATTTTAATTTGAATAGTTTCTGTTGGCTCACAAGTTTTTGAAATAAGTATTATCAAGGCTATCCATCAATCGTTATTACAATAATTTGGTAGCCTTAATTAAAGAATAAATTACAGTTAGTGAATGTTGTGGAGTGTTTAAATTTATTCACTGACATGATTTTTTACAAAAGATCCAATCTCCATTGCATAATCATTACACGTTATTTGTCTCTTCTTTTTTCGCTTTCTCTATTAGTGGTGTAATCGTTGATCCCTGAATTAGAATTGAGAAAACGACAACGGCATATGTCATGACAAGTAGAATCTCTTTAACATCTATCATTTTATCTGGAATGACCATTACGCCCGATGGAATGGATAGTGCCATTGCAAGCGCAAGCCCTCCTCTGAGTCCACCCCAAGTCAGTATTTTTATCGACCATCGATTGTAAGTTCGAAAGCGACGAAAGCCTAAGTATGATATCCACACACTCAAATAACGACTGACAAGAACAAGAGGGATAGCGAATATCATTAAGAGCCAATCCTCTTGGTGAAACTCAAAAAGTAGCATCGACATACCAATTAATAGAAATAACACGCCGTTTAAAAACTCATCGACGAGTTCCCAAAAGTGATCGAGATGTTCTTCACTCTCTTTCGAAAAACCAATGTAGCGCGTCCAGTTGCCGATCATAATTCCAGAGACAACCATAGCAAGCGGCCCTGAAACGTGTATAACATCGGCAAATACATAGCCAGCCGTTGGTATGCCTATAGTCAGTAGCAGCTCCATAGAGTGATCATTAGTAGAGCTGATGAGGTAGTGAAAAAGAAGACCTAAGGCGAAACCGTAGATTATGCCCCCCAGCCCTTCTTGGATAAACAGCATGGTGACACTGCTAGCTGTTGGCTGTTCTGTGCCAAAAGCAATAGTGAATAAAGTGACAAAAATAACCAAGCCAAAGCCATCATTGAACAGCGATTCGCCCTCGATCTGAGTTGATATCCGCTTTGGCGCATCAAGCTTTTTCACTATAGCTAACACAGCGATAGGGTCGGTTGGAGATATTAGTGATCCAAACAAGAGGCAGTAGACTAAGTCAAAATCAATTCCAATGAGTTGACAGAATGTATATAGAATGAAGCCAATGAAAAATGTGGAGAATAATGTAGCACCTAACGCTAATGTCGTGATTTCCCACTTTTGATCTTTTAGATTCGGAAGTTTTATCCCCAAACCTCCTGCAAATAATAGAAAGCCTAAAATGCCCTTAAGTAGGAAATCTTCAAAGTTGATGGTTGCCATCGTATCTGTGGCGACTTCTGTTAATTGAAACCAATCATTTTGTCCTGCAATAATGATAAGCAAAGATAACATTAGAGCGCCAGCTGTTATGGCAATGGTGGTTTGCATCTTTCCTATCTTGCTGTTTATAAAAGCAATCATCATCGCAGCAGCGGATAAAAAGCAAAGAGTGTAATAGACAGACATTCACGGACCTATTTGTAACAAAATATGACTAATATTTTCAGCGGATAAAGCCCAAATAGCAAACAGTTTTTGTTAATGCTCTGTGAAGTTATTAGTTTCTTCTGAACAAGAATAAAGGAGTTATAGACGTCTAGATTTCTACTTTTTCTGTGATAGGATGTTAGAACAACTAAAGGAATGAGGTGGTATTGTGGGAAGCAATATAAGAAAACAGATAGAAGCTCAACTTAAGCAGAGGATTTTGCTTATTGATGGTGGCATGGGAACTATGATCCAGGGCTACAAACTCGAAGAACAGGAGTATCGAGGGGAGCGTTTTTCTGAGTGGCATTGCGATCTGAAAGGAAATAATGACCTATTAGTACTTAGCCAACCTCAAATTATTAGTGAGATACATCATCAGTACCTAGAAGCTGGTGCTGATATTTTAGAAACTAATACCTTTAATGCGACGACCATTGCCATGGCTGACTATGACATGGAATCGCTGAGTCGAGACATTAACTTTGCTGCGGCTAAACTCGCTCGAACTGCAGCTGACGAATGGACTAAAAAGACACCTGATAAGCCGCGATACGTGGCAGGTGTATTAGGTCCAACTAACCGAACTTGTTCCATTTCGCCAGATGTGAACGATCCTGGCTACCGAAATGTATCTTTTGATGAATTAGTAGAAGCATACTCTGAATCGACGCTTGCCTTGATTGAGGGAGGGAGCGATCTCATCCTGATTGAAACTATATTTGATACTCTGAATGCTAAAGCATGTGCATTCGCGGTTGAAACGGTTTTTGATGAGTTAGGTTATTCGCTTCCTGTCATGATCTCAGGAACTATAACAGATGCATCTGGGCGTACTTTATCAGGACAAACTACAGAAGCTTTTTACAACGCACTAAGACATGTACGACCTATATCGTTCGGTTTGAACTGTGCTTTGGGGCCAGATGAACTTCGCCCTTATGTTGATGAATTGTCGCGTATTTCTGAATGTAGTGTTTCTGCTCACCCTAACGCAGGTCTCCCTAATGCATTTGGCGAATATGATTTGTCACCTGAAGACATGGCTGAACATGTCAAAGAGTGGGCTCAAAGTGGATTTTTGAACCTTATTGGTGGCTGTTGTGGCACAACGCCTGAACATATTCGTCAGATGGCTCAGGCTGTGGAAAATATTACGCCAAGAGCTTTGCCAGAGCTTCCTATTGCTTGTCGACTTTCTGGTTTAGAACCTTTAACTATTTCAAAAGAATCATTGTTTGTAAACGTTGGTGAGCGTACCAATGTGACGGGTTCTGCTCGCTTTAAACGTCTGATTAAAGAAGAACTTTATGATGAAGCCCTAAGTGTTGCGCAGGAACAAGTT
This sequence comes from Vibrio clamense, assembly GCF_050337905.1. Classification (NCBI taxonomy): domain Bacteria; kingdom Pseudomonadati; phylum Pseudomonadota; class Gammaproteobacteria; order Vibrionales; family Vibrionaceae; genus Vibrio; species Vibrio clamense. The sequence goes on from NZ_JAKJTJ010000024.1 coordinate 4,080, forward strand.
GAAAATGGTGCCCAAATTATCGATATCAACATGGATGAAGGAATGCTTGATGCCGAAGCGTGTATGGTTCGCTTCCTTAATTTATGTGCTTCTGAGCCCGAGATATCCAAAGTCCCAGTGATGGTTGATTCCTCTAAATGGGAAGTGATTGAAGCCGGACTTAAATGCATTCAGGGTAAAGGTATTGTTAACTCGATCTCTCTTAAAGAGGGCAAAGAAAAGTTTGTAGAGCAAGCCAAGCTCGTTCGTCGCTATGGTGCTGCTGTGATTGTGATGGCATTTGATGAAGTTGGGCAGGCCGATACTCGTGAACGTAAAATAGAAATTTGTACTAACGCCTATAACATTCTTGTCGATGAGGTTGGCTTTCCACCTGAAGACATTATATTCGATCCCAATATCTTTGCCGTTGCGACAGGGATTGATGAGCATAATAACTATGCGGTCGATTTCATTGAAGCGGTCGGTGATATCAAACGAACACTTCCTCATGCCATGATCTCTGGTGGTGTTTCAAACGTCTCATTTTCATTCCGCGGTAATAATTACGTTCGTGAAGCTATCCATGCTGTTTTTCTATATCACTGTTTTAAAAATGGTATGGATATGGGAATTGTTAACGCAGGCCAGCTTGAGATTTACGACAATGTCCCTGAAGATTTACGCGAAGCAGTTGAAGATGTAGTCCTAAATAGAAGAGATGACTCTACAGAACGCCTATTAGATATCGCGACAGAATATTTGGAACGGGCTGTTGGAAAAGTTGAAGATAAGTCAGCACTTGAATGGCGAACTTGGCCTGTAGAGAAACGTTTAGAACACTCTTTAGTCAAGGGTATCACTGATTTTATTGTCGAAGATACTGAAGAAGCCCGAACAAATGCGAGTCGTCCTATTGAAGTGATAGAAGGCCCATTAATGGATGGGATGAACGTGGTTGGTGACCTCTTTGGTGAAGGGAAAATGTTCCTCCCTCAAGTTGTGAAATCAGCACGAGTGATGAAGCAAGCCGTTGCTCACTTAGAGCCTTTTATCAATGCATCAAAAGAAGCGGGAAGCACGAATGGTAAAATTCTTCTCGCAACTGTAAAAGGAGATGTTCACGATATCGGTAAAAACATTGTAGGGGTTGTGCTGCAGTGTAATAACTATGAAATTATCGATTTAGGAGTAATGGTTCCTTGCGAAAAAATACTGAAGGTCGCCAAAGAAGAGAATGTCGATATCATCGGATTATCAGGTTTGATCACGCCTTCGCTTGATGAGATGGTACATGTGGCAAAAGAGATGGAACGACAGGGATTTGATTTGCCACTATTGATTGGTGGCGCGACAACGTCAAAAGCACACACTGCAGTTAAAATTGAACAGAACTACAATCAGCCAGTTGTCTATGTCAACAACGCTTCTCGTGCGGTTGGGGTTTGTACCTCTTTACTCTCTAATGAACTAAAACCAGCCTTCATTGAAAAACTTGATCTAGATTATGACCGAGTTCGAGACCAGCATAATCGCAAAACACCACGAACGAAACCTATTACCCTTGAAGAAGCAAGAGCGAATCGAGTTGAGATTGATTGGCAAGCTTATACACCGCCAGCGCCTAAAAAACCGGGAGTCCATATTTTTGATGATGTAGACATTGCCACACTGAAAGATTACATCGACTGGACGCCATTTTTTATGACGTGGTCATTGATGGGGAAATATCCTGCAATTCTTGATCATGAAGAAGTTGGTGAAGAAGCGAAGCGCTTGTATCAAGACGCGAATGAGTTACTTGATCGGGTAGAACGAGAAGGATTGCTCAAAGTTCGTGGTATGTGTGCACTTTTCCCTGCAAATAGTGTTGATGATGACATTGAAGTGTATTCAGATGAATCACGCACTGAAGTCTTAGATATCTTGCATAACTTACGTCAACAGACGGCTAAACCGAAAGGGTTTAACTACTGCCTGTCAGATTACATTGCACCAAAATCGAGTGGTAAAGCGGATTGGATTGGTGGTTTTGCGGTGACTGGAGGGATTGGGGAGCGTGAACTGGCTGACGATTATAAAGCTAAAGGCGATGATTATAATGCCATTATGATTCAAGCTGTGGCTGACCGTTTAGCTGAAGCTTTCGCTGAATATTTGCATGAGAAAGTACGTAAGGATATTTGGGGTTATGCGGTTGATGAGAATTTATCGAATGATGAATTGATCCGTGAAAAATACCAAGGTATCCGACCTGCTCCTGGTTATCCAGCATGTCCTGAACATACAGAAAAAGGGACATTATGGACGTTGATGAATGTAGAAGAAGCGATTGGTATGTCATTGACGTCTAGCTATGCAATGTGGCCGGGCGCGTCGGTTTCGGGGATGTATTTCTCACACCCTGATTCTCGCTATTTTGCGATTGCGCAGATCCAACAAGATCAAGTGGAAAGCTATGCCGATCGTAAAGGGTGGGATAAGTTGGAAGCCGAAAAATGGCTTGGGCCTAATATCAATTAGAAAAGTGTCTTAATAAAATGCCCGCTGATCATCAGCGGGCATTTTTGTTCGTGGTCGTATTAATTATGACTCTTCAAATAACTCTTGATGGAGTTTTTGAATGGCGCTTTTGGCAACCGACTCGTGGAGTAAGAAGCAAAGATTATGCGGGCTGGCACCGTAACAAATCATGCGTAAATTAAAGTCTTCCAGCGTGCTGAATACCTGTTTCGCGTATCCTTTACTTTCACTCATATTATTACCAATAAGAGCAACAAGGCAGAGGTTGTGCTCTACATCGACGGTGCACAGTGCTTCAAGTTCTTGTTTTACAATGCTTGGTAATTGAGGTGCTCCGCCTGCGGTATCTGTTTGATCAAGAGTGAGAGAGACACTTACTTCAGATGTGGTGATTAAATCAACAGAGATTTTATGCTTAGCTAGAATCTGGAAAACATCGGCCAGAAAGCCGTAAGCATGAAACATGTTTGGGCTGCGCAGTGTCACCATGGTTTGATTGCAGCGTAACGCGAGAGCTCTAAAAAGAGGTGCGCTGGCGACCTCTTGACGAATCCATGTCCCTCCTTTCTCTGGTTCTTTTGAGGATCCAACAAAAACGGGGATCTGGTGTCGCAATGCAGGTAATAAAGTTGAAGGGTGGAGGATTTTGGCCCCAAAATTGGCCATTTCAGAGGCTTCACTAAAACTAATTTCTGGAATTGGGGAGGCTTTTTGCGCAATACGAGGATCTGTAGTGTAGATACCTGGGACATCTGTCCAAATTTCTAAACCTGATGCTGAAACTGCTTCAGCAATAAGTGCGGCACTATAATCACTGCCTCCTCTTCCAAGTGTAGTAGTTTGGCCGTTTGAATCAGATCCAATGAAGCCTTGAGTGACAACAACATGTTCTTGGCAAAGAGGAGAGAGTTTCTTACTTGCAAGTGAGGAAATGATGTCTAATTGAGGTTCTGCTTTTCCAAACGCACTATCAGTTTTTAGTATTTCGCGAATATCAAACCTTACCGCATGAATTCCACGCTCTCGCATTAGTTGAGTCAAAATGTGCGTCGACATTAACTCGCCACAAGCAACAAGATTATCGGTGAGTCTCGCGGAAGGCTGAGATGCCGATTCTTCAGCCAAACTTGCAACATCACTCAATATGGTATCGATTGATGGTTTAATAGACGGAGCGTCAGTCAATTGCTCAAGTATTGCTTGGTGAATCTTATCAATTTTATTAATCAACTCTTGGCGACGTGTTGAATCGGTAACGCCATTCGCTAATTCAACTAATAGATTCGTCACGCCAGAACACGCACTGCTGACGATGAGTTTAGTGTTTGGGTTGTTTTCTACAACTGCAGCACAACGGTTCATTGCTTCAAAGTTAGCGACACTTGTTCCGCCAAATTTTGCAACGTTAAAGGAACCAGCTACATTCAATGTACTCACGATATATCTCCCACGACTTCCTGATAAATAATTACGGATTGGTAATCCAACATCCAATGTTTGAAGAGAGAATTGAGCAGAGGCAATAATAGAATAGAACACCTCAGAAGCTCCTCATCAGATAGAACTGATGACAGTCGAAGGGATTCAGCCCGTTCAACCGACAACTCAAAGCCACAACTTTGAATTACCTCGGCATTGCTCCCCATGAATGGTTTGTATTGGAGTTGAGGCTCCACAAAACATCTGCCTGGGCAATGCTCCTCTTCTGCTAGATAGCTTAGACATTGAACGTTTTTAGGGAAGAAAAGTCAATTACTATGCATAAAATAAATTTAACATTTTTGTGACACTGGTTTGACCTCATACTTGAGTCGAATTGTTGTTCGCTGAAAATTCGATTAACCTATTCACTCATATAGCCATTCGCAAGGAGCGTTTATGCCAATTCAAAGTTTTTTTCCACCACATCGAACATTGATGGGGCCGGGACCATCGGATATCTCACCGCAGGTCTTACAAGCGCTTAGTCGTCCAACTGTTGGTCATCTTGACCCACTTTTTATTCAAATGATGGATGAACTTAAACAACTACTAAAGTATGCCTTTCAGACTGAAAATGAGTTCACTATTGCTGTTTCAGCTCCAGGCAGTGCGGGCATGGAAGCTTGCTTTGTTAACCTCATCGAGCCAGGCGATAAAGTGATTGTTTGCCGCAATGGAGTGTTTGGCGAACGAATGCGTGAAAATGTGATCCGTTGTGGTGGTGAAGTAGTCCTAGTGGACGATGAATGGGGTAAACCCGTCTCCATTGGTAAAGTTGAGCAGGCATTATTTGAAAACCCGGATACGAAGATCCTCGCTTTTGTCCATGCAGAAACGTCCACAGGAGCATTGAGTGATGCTCAAGCGTTAGGTATGTTAGCAAAAGATTACGGTGCTTTAACGATTGTCGATGCTGTTACCTCTTTAGGTGGTGTGCCTTTGCTGGTGGATGAATGGCAGTTAGACGCGGTTTATTCAGGAAGCCAAAAGTGTCTGTCTTGTGTTCCTGGCCTATCCCCTCTGACTTTCTCTGCTAAAGCCATTGAAAAAATTGAATCGAGATCAACGCCGATTCAGAGTTGGTTTCTTGATCAAAGTTTAGTGTTGGGCTATTGGAGCGGAGAAGGAAAACGTAGCTATCACCACACTGCACCTGTCAACAGTTTGTATGCACTGCATGAAGCGTTAGTGTTACTCCAAAATGAAGGGCTTGAACAGGCTTGGAAGCGTCATAAACAGATGCATGAAAAACTGAAAAGTGGCCTTGAGCGACTGGGTTTCACCTTTGTGGTTGATGAAGCGAGCAGATTACCTCAGCTTAATGCCGTGTTTATCCCAGAAGGTATTGATGAAGCGGCGGTTCGAGGGCATTTATTGAATGAGTATAACCTTGAGATTGGTGCTGGCCTTGGCGCTTTGGCGGGTAAAGCTTGGCGAATTGGTTTGATGGGTTATGCAGCACGCAATGAAAATGTGTCGTTATGCTTACGAGCGTTAGAAGAGTCGCTGACTTAAGCTGTATTGAGTTAGTGCGATTTAAAATGGCGAGCTATTAACTCGCCATTTTTGTGTCTATTGTTTCGCTGCAGGAGATTGAGAGACGGCTGACGATGGCGGAGTGTATTGAACCTTCGAGAAGTCTTTATTTGGAAACAAGAAACGAGCTTCGGCCCTGACTTGCTCAGCTCTACTTGGGTCGCTAAGCCCCTGATAAGCCAAAATAAGATTGCTGTAGAAAGCTGGACGCGGCTTGGTTTTAATAATATCTAAAGACCAAGATACATATGGTTTTATCAAAGCTGAATCTTCTGTGTATAACCCAATATTGAGATAAGTGCTGTAAACATCCCAATCAAAACGGTCCTTCCAAACTACGGGGTTTGTGACTTGCTTTAAAATATCAGGATCTTTGGGAGCTGAACGTTCAAATTGAGTCAGTATGTAGTTAGTGTGCAAAGCACTGAGCATATAAAAACTGGTCAGAATTGGGATAACCAAGCTCAAGACTCTGAATAATGTTTTACTGATTACTGAAAAGGGCTGAGTTTTATATTTGGATACGCGTTGATCAACCCAAAAAATGAGAATAATGAAAATCAGCCAATGCGCGGCTGAATGGTAAAACGGATATTCTAGCTGGGAGTGCAATACAATGGGAATAAATAGTGCGAACAGTGCCAGCCTTGTGCCTCGTTTTGCCGTATAAATTCGTGACAACACAAGCATTGCGGCAAGTAAAATACCAATAACTGGAACAACGCCACCTTCGACACCCCATAATAATAGTTCATTATGAGGGTGATCCATCGCTGGCAGACCAGGAGCATAACCTTTGTTTAATTGATGCTGCCTTGCGGTATACAAAATATATTGAGATTCAAACTTACCATAGCCGTAACCAGTGAATGGCTTCTCTATCACCATATCGAGTGCTTGTGGAAACGTATAAGTTCTTGGTGTTTCTAAATCTGCTTTCGCGGTGACAAAATCGTCCGTGCCTTCCGATTGAATGAGCATTACACCGAGAGCGAGACCAATCAATACGGATATGCACCAACCAACGCAGCGTTTTAATGTGGAGAAGCGGTAAAGGTAGGGCAGAATACATATCGTTCCGAAAATTGCGCCTAACCAACCAGTTCTTGACGCCAGCGCAATGAGTAGAGGAACGGTTAAAGCAGGAACAATATAAAGCAGAGCGACTTCATTCAGTTTTTTGTTGTACTTGTGCGGCTGCGTAGTAATAAGGTAACCAGATAGAATCAGCCCTGTAGCCAGAAAACTGGCCATAACATTAGGTTGTTGGAAAATACCATATGGACGATTCGATAGAGTGTTATAACCAAAGATATTCCCCGGTTCTAACAGAAGGTATTGGTATAACCCAAAAATAGATTGGATCACGATAGCAAGAACGATAAGCCAGAGCAGTCGCTGTTTATGACGATTACTAAACATGAATTGCTGTAAGATCACAAAAAATACGAAGCCAGCCCAAAGGCCAAGTAAGCGATTACTAACACTTTCAATATTCGCATTGAGATAAAAGATAGGCACGGTTAGCAGAATGCAGCAAAAAAACAAGCCAATGGTTAGCTTTGAATACCTTAGGACTCGATTGGTCGCAAGTTGATAGAGCCCAATAGCGACGCTGAAACTAAACGCCATCCATGTAGTCGGGTTGAAAGAGAGTGCTAATCCCGAACCGCCAGGATTTGGCATGAAAAAATGCATTGCCAATAAGAAAACGACACCTAGGGAGAGTGTGAAGATACGGTTCAAAGGAGCATTGACCATTTTCGTTTCTAATTGTGTTCCGCCTACATGCAATGTGGCCATAATGCTTTTATTCCAATCAATAAGAAGAAACCAACCGTCGCTTACTTATTATTAAGATAAGCGACTATTGCTCTTACTTTACCGTTTTTTTCTATTTCAACATAGGCTTAAGAAAGCGTGCAGTGTGTGAACCTTCGACTAGGGCGACATTTTCAGGCGTGCCTTCTGCAACAATTTCTCCACCGCCTTGGCCGCCTTCAGGTCCAAGATCGACAACCCAGTCAGCAGTTTTTACCACATCTAAGTTATGCTCAATGACAACTACCGTATTACCTCGATCTCTAAGGCGATGTAAAACGGTCAATAGTTGTTGAATATCATGAAAATGAAGGCCTGTTGTTGGCTCATCAAGAATATAGAGTGTTTTGCCTGTATCTCGTTTAGAAAGTTCACGGGCTAGCTTGATACGCTGTGCTTCACCGCCTGACAGTGTCGTTGCTGCTTGGCCTAATCGAATGTAAGACAAGCCAACATCCATCAGCGTTTGCAGTTTACGAGCAATAACGGGTACAGGTTCAAAGAACTCGCGTGAATCTTCAACCGTCATATTGAGCACTTCATCGATGCTCTTTCCTTTATATCTAACTTCCAGAGTTTCTCGGTTATAGCGTTTACCGCTGCATATATCACAAGGAACATAGACATCAGGTAAAAAGTGCATCTCGACTTTGATGACACCATCACCCTGACATGCTTCGCAGCGACCACCGCGAACATTAAAACTGAATCGTCCTGGCTTATATCCTCGGGAACGTGATTCTTGAGTCCCTGCAAACAGTTCTCGAATTGGGGTAAAGATCCCCGTATAAGTCGCAGGGTTAGATCGAGGCGTTCTTCCTATCGGGCTTTGATCAATATCGATGACTTTGTCGAAGTGTTCCAGCCCTACTATTTTCTTATAAGGCGATGGAACAGCCGTTGTTGCGCCATTTAATTGCGTGTGGGCGATTTTAAAGAAAGTATCATTGATTAGCGTTGATTTACCTGAACCTGAAACACCAGTAATACAAGTGAATAAGCCAACTGGGATGGAGAGATCGACAGATTTTAGATTGTTCCCCGTAGCCCCTAAAAGTTGAACGGTTTTCTTAGGATCCATTGGTGTTCTTTCTACTGGTATAGGGATCTCTTTAACACCGCTGAGATATTGGCCTGTGAGAGAATTTGGGTTGGCAATGATCTCATCCATCGTGCCTTCTGCAACCACTTGTCCGCCATGAACACCAGCTCCAGGGCCGATATCAATGACATGATCAGCGCATCTAATTGCATCTTCATCATGCTCAACCACAATCACGGTATTACCTAGATCTCGTAAGTGAACCAGAGTTTTTAACAGACGTTCATTGTCTCGTTGATGTAGTCCAATAGAAGGTTCATCGAGAACATACATGACGCCCATTAATCCGGCACCAATTTGACTTGCAAGACGAATACGCTGTGCTTCACCACCTGATAGAGTTTCAGAGCTACGGGAAAGGTTCAGATAATTTAAACCGACATTAACTAAGAAATGCAGGCGGTCGTTGATCTCTTTCATCACCTTATCTGCAATTTGAGCTCGTTGGCCAGTGAGTGAAAGGTTTTGGAAAAAATCCATAGCTTCACTAATGCTCATCTCAACGATTTCCGGTAGGGGAGTATCATTTAAGAATACATTACGCGCTTCAACTCTTAAGCGAGTGCCATGACAGCTTGAGCATGACTTGGTGGAGATGTATTTCGCGAGATCTTCACGAACCGAGTTGGATTCAGTATCGCGATATCGGCGCTCAAGTGTATTGAGTATGCCTTCAAAAGGATGGCGTTTTACTCGAATATCGCCTCGATCGTTGATGTACTTAAACTCGACTTCAGTGCGACTGGAACCTGACAAAATAATATCGCGAGTTTTCTTTGGCAGGCTTTTAAATGGAGCAAAGAGATCAAAGCCAAAGTGTTCTGCGAGAGAGTTCAGCATTTGGAAGTAGTAATAGTTTTTCTGATCCCAACCTTTTATCGCACCTTCGGCAATACTTAAGCTGTCATCTAAGATCACCCTGCTAGGATCAAAATATTGTTGTACGCCTAATCCGTCACAAGTCGCACATGCCCCTGCGGGGTTATTAAAAGAGAATAAGCGGGGTTCAAGCTCTTGCATGCTATAACCGCATTGAGAGCAGGCAAAGTTAGCAGAGAAAACAATATCTTCTTGAGTATCGTCATCCATCCAAGACACGGCAACAATACCGCCAGAAAGCTCCAATGCTGTTTCGAAAGATTCCGCTAAACGTTGCTTAAGATCATCACGAACTTTAAAGCGATCAACGACCACTTCAATCGTATGCTTTTTATGGAGTTCCAGCGTTGGAGGATCGGTAAGATCACAAGTTTCACCATCGATACGAGCACGAATAAATCCTTGAGCAGCTAAGTTTTCCAATGTTTTTACATGCTCGCCTTTTCGTTCCTTAATGATAGGAGCAAGCAGCATCATTTTTGATCCTGATGGAAGCTCTAAAACCTTATCAACCATCTGACTGATGGTTTGTGCGGCAAGAGGTGTTTTGTGTTCCGGACAGCGAGGTTCACCAACACGAGCGTATAGAAGACGTAAGTAGTCATATACTTCGGTAATGGTACCGACAGTTGAACGAGGATTATGGCTGGTGGATTTCTGCTCGATAGAGATGGCAGGAGATAAGCCCTCAATATGATCGACATCCGGTTTTTCCATCAAAGAGAGAAATTGGCGAGCGTACGCAGACAAAGATTCAACATAGCGTCGCTGACCTTCCGCATACAAGGTATCAAAAGCGAGTGACGATTTACCCGATCCTGATAACCCAGTAATTACGATTAACTTATCTCGCGGAATAGTAAGATTAATATCTTTAAGGTTATGAGTGCGGGCGCCTCGAATTTCAATTTTGTCCATCTTGAATGCTCATGTAATACCAAGTGAAGCAAGTATTACATAGTGTGAGATTTGTGCAAAGTTTTACTGGATAAAAAAACAGTATCTAAAAACAAATAATGCGGCATAAAAGCCGCATTATTTAGAATCAAATGGAGAGGTTAATCTTCTTTTTTCGTCGAGTGTTTATCCAGCTCTACTTTTTGAATGTCTTTCTTATATTGATGTTCAAAACAGTAGTTGGTTGCTTCAATATAGCCTTCTACACTACCGCAATCAAATCGTTTACCTTTGAATTTGTAGGCAAGTACGCATCCAGCTTTCGCTTGCTTAAGTAGAGCGTCGGTGATTTGAATTTCGCCGCCTTTACCTGGTTCGGTTTGCTCAATCAATTCGAAAATATCTGGAGTTAAGATGTAGCGGCCAATAATTGCTAGGTTGCTTGGTGCGGTGCCTTGTTCTGGTTTTTCAACCATATCATCAACACGGAAAAGATCATCTTTGATCATTTCACCTGAGATCACACCATACTTGTGTGTTTCATCTTCTGGCACTTCTTGGACGGCAACGATAGAGCAACGGAACTGCTTATATAGCGCAACCATTTGAGCTAACACACCTTGATCTTCATTTACACAGAGATCATCAGCAAGCACGACAGCAAAAGGTTCATCGCCGACTAACTCACGGCCAGTCAGAATTGCATGTCCTAAGCCTTTCATTTCACGCTGACGGATGTAAGTGAAGTTTGCAGATTCGATCGTCTCACGAATATTAATTAACAGCTCTTCTTTGTTAGTGCCGCTAATCTGATGCTCTAATTCATAGTTTTTATCAAAATGATCCATGATCGAGTGCTTGCCACGTCCTGTAACAATACACATCCCCGTCATTCCTGCTTGTATTGCTTCTTCAACGCCATACTCAATGAGTGGTTTATTGACCACTGGCATCATCTCTTTAGGCATTGATTTTGTTGCAGGTAAAAAACGAGTGCCGTAACCCGCTGCCGGAAATAGGCATTTCTTGATCATGGTAAAACCCTTTATCTGTAAGATTATATATTTTGGCCAACTGTAGCATGAATTGATATCTGAAATATGACGCTATCTAGAATTTGCTAACTCATAAGTGAGAATCTTTAGCATGATAAAAGATTTTGGTTGGCCCAGGCTATAGCTTGGACTCTATTTCTAACCGAGAGCTTTTTAAATATTTGATAAACGTGTGACTTTACGGTGTATTCACTAATAAAAAGGTCATCTGCAATTTGAGTATTTGATGAACCAGACTGTAAGCAACGTAGAATTTGAAGCTCTCTTAACGTTAGATCGACAGAGACTGGAGTGGTGTGAGAATGAACCATATGGCGATAGTAGTGTAGAAGTTGACTGCTCACTTTTCTTGGTAACCAATTTTGACCATTGATAATTTCGCCAAGGCCTTGGGCTATTATTTTAGGATTATCATTTTTATAGAACACGCCCTTAAGGCTGCCAAAAGTGAGCAGCTCATCGGTCGTTAAGCGTTTCTCAACATTAATCAAAATAGTTTCGAAATTCTTGTTGGTTAATGGTAAACCCTGAACTTGTTGGGTAATTTGACGATGGGTTTGATAATCCAATAATAGAATCTTATGTTTATGGCTTTGAAAAGCTTCCATAAGCTCAATGGGGGAGATTCGTGGGATCGTCAACCTCAACTTCTGTGCTATGAGGTCAACATCTGGATGAATAAGTGTTGGCTCAAGGCATAGGAAGTAGATCGTTCTGGTGTAGCTGGTATTTTTCATAGGGAGCCTCCTGTTGACTTGTTTAAACAGTGGCACCTTTGATTTATGTGTTCTATTGCTTATATTCTGGTTTGCGTTAGGCTTCAAATTGATAAGTAACTAAGCGATTTGTTAGCAGGCAAAAAAGTAAGATTGCTCCGAAACTCAGCGACTTGATGGCGGCAAAATCAAATCAAACCGGGAAGTTTAAGCTTTGAGATTTGTCCTAGGGGTAAAGCGTGTTATTCTTGTGGGCTGAATTTTTAATACGTATGAATCTAGACGGAGCAAAACATGGCCAGCCGTGGAGTAAACAAAGTAATCTTAGTGGGCAACCTAGGTAATGACCCTGAAATTCGTTATATGCCAAATGGTAGTGCAGTAGCGAATATCACCATTGCAACGTCTGAATCATGGCGTGATAAAGCAACAGGCGAGCCGCGTGAAAAAACAGAATGGCACCGTGTTGCATTATTTGGAAAGCTTGCGGAAGTAGCAGGTGAGTACTTACGTAAAGGCTCACAGGTTTACATTGAAGGTCAATTACAGACTCGTAAATGGCAAGATCAAAGTGGACAAGACCGCTACACAACAGAAGTAGTTGTACAGGGCTTTAACGGCGTAATGCAAATGCTTGGTGGCCGTGGTCAAGGTGGCGCTCCTGCACAAGGTGGTCAGCAACAACAAGGTGGATGGGGACAGCCTCAGCAACCTCAACAACAGGCACCGCAGCAGCAAGCTCCACAAGCACAACAGCAACGTGCACCGCAGCAAGCGCCACAACAAGCTCAGCCTCAGTACAATGAGCCACCAATGGATTTCGATGACGACATTCCGTTCTAAACAGAACGGACGCTAAATCGTATTAGATAAAGTGGGTTCACCTGCATTTATGAAATAAAAAACCGCGCATGTCGCGGTTTTTTTCATTTTCTAGAGAGTTAGCGAATTCTGTTTCTAATTCATCGTTTACAATATTATTAAGATAATTATTTGTGTGGATTGATAATAAGTGAATAAAACAGGGATTCTGTATTCATGAGGTATACCCCTACTCTCAAGTTAAGTACTCGCTTAGTTGCTTTTGTGACGGTCATTGTGATCAGCGCAATGTTCATCCTGTTTATTGGTGGCACATTATCATTTAAACGTATTGGTCAGGATTATCTTAATCACTACCTTGAAGGTATTGTTGAGGTTGTAGATAAAGAGATGGAATCACCCGATGCTGCATATTCAATGCAGGGGTGGATGCCCAAAATGTTACAAGCATCTAATATTGTCGAGATGCAACTCTCCTCTTCTGCTGGTGTTGTTTACCGCTTTCGGGATACCTCCCCACAAGTCGCCGCCGATCGCCTCCATGAGCGTACATTTCAGTTGAAACGAAGCCCCGGTTATAGCATTACCTTTAAAGCGCTTCCTCCGTATCTTGGTCATAGTTATTCATTTGAAGCGATGTGGTCGATTACCTTAGCGGTGGGATTAGTTATATTTTGTCTGATCCGTGGCGTTCATTGGCTGAAAGCGCAGTTAGTAGGATCAGAGTTATTAGAAGAGAGAGGGCGAATGATCCTTGCGGGTCGTGTGGAAGAGCACGCAAAAGGTGACCATAAAGAGTGGCCTTATACTGCAAGCGAAGCTCTGGATGTTTTAATTGAAGAGTTGCAAGATGCTCGGCAAGAGCGCAGTCGTTTTGATACCTTTATTCGAACTCAAACCTTTTTAGACAAACTGACTGGAACGGCAAATAGAGTACTTTTTGACAGTAAGTTAGAATCAGCACTGCACGAGAGTGGCGCTCGTGGCGGGGTGCTACTCATTCGCATCGAGGAGTGGGAGCAGGTACTTGAAGAGAACGAAAAAGAGGTATGTGATAATTTTATTATTGACGTCGGTAACGTACTTTCAAATATTGTCCAGCGTTTCCCTGATGTTATATTTTCTCGTTATTACGATGCTGATTTTGCCATATTAATTCCGCAAAAAGGTCTGAAAGAGATCTCCGTTGTTGCATCGCAGTGTATTCGTCAGCTAGAAAAAATTACACCACCAGAGCCATTAGAAACTGAAAACTGGTGTCATATTGGCGTGTCTATGTACGTCGACGGTGAGCGACATAGCCAGATTATGGATGAAGCGGAAACCGCATTAAAAGGTGCTCAACTGCAACGAATTAATAACTGGAGTCGCTTTAAAAAGCAAACTCAGGTTGAAGAAGAGAGAGGAAGTGTTCGTTGGAGAACCCTGTTTGACAAAGCTTTGTTGCCTGAAAATCTTCATTTATTTAAGCAAGCTTGCTTTTTAAAATCAGATTCCGGTAAGCAGGAGTTGCTGCATCATGAAATTTATTCCCGTATCACCGATCCTGAAAAAGGGATAATTAAGACCTCTCGTTTTATTGCTGCAATCGAATTAGTGGGCTATGAACAGCAAATGGATCAAGCAGTTATTACCTCAATAGTCAATTTTTTGAAAGCGTCAAAGGACCCAGTATGCTACTCTATTAACCTGAATGTAGTTCCATTTTCAAATAAACAGTATTTCAAGTGGTTTAGATATGAGCTATTACAACTCCCGACAGAGTTACGAAGTTCATTGAGTTTTGAGTTTGCAGAAGGTCGGCTCGTAAAGCATTTAGATTATATGAGACCAGTTGTTAAAATGTTATCTGGTTTAGGGTGTAAAATCATCGTCGGCCAAGCGGGTCGAACGATTGTAAGCACTCACTATATTAAAGATCTCAATGTCGATTACCTTAAACTACATCGAAGCCTTATCAAGAAAATAGATCAAAGACATGAAAACCAACTCTTCGTTAGAAGTATGATTGGCGCTTGTGCTGACACCAATGCTCAAGTTATTGCCGTTGGCGTCGAAAATAAACAAGAGTGGCAAACATTAGGTGAGCTAGGTGTGCATGGATTACAAGGACGCTATGTTGGTGTTGAAGAGTCTTTAATGCCCGCTAAAAGCGTTAAAAATGACACGACAGTTAAACCTGGTAGACGAAATCGTTGGCGACAGAAGTAACAGTATTCGATATGAAATTAAAGTCCTTATTAGAAAAATTTAGACCTGCTGCAGTTAATGAAAATCAGCTCTTTGCTGTCATTCAACCTGATGCAATTTATTTCTCAGCAGGCTCAAGCTCTGCCGCATCAGCGATCATCCCAATTGAAGGTTCAAATTGGGAAGGGGCATTTGAAAAAGCGCTTAAGCAAGTTGAGTTATCTGATGCCCCATTAAATGTGGTACTTAATGCGAATCACTATCAAACCTATCAAATAGAAAAACCAGAACTTCCTAAAGAAGAGTGGCCTGTTGCACTGCCATTTTTATTGAAAGAGCTTATCACTGAGCGAGTTACAGATATTGTAACGGATGCCATTGCTCTACCGACTGGCAACAAAGTGCAAGCTTATGTGTTGTCTAAAAAGTTACTGGACCGCTTGCTTGCATTGATTAACGCAGCAGGAGGAACGCTCAATGCGGTACTCCCTGAAGATGAATTATGGGGACACTCTGCGGGTGAGCTAGAAAACTTCATGCTTTTGCAGCGAAGTAAAAAAGGCAACTTTAAGATAGGTGCTTTTGTTAATCAGACGGTCTGTTTCCAGCGAACGATTCGAAGTGTGGCTCCGACATTAACGGGAGCGGCTTCTAGTTCTCTTCAACTTGACGGTTTAGCTTTAGAGTTACAGCGTTCGATTGACTACTTGTCATCACAGCTGAAAGGTACTCAGCTCCATCAGTTAAAAGTATGTTGTGATGATGAAGATGAGGAGGAGCTTGCTCGAGAACTTAATGATCGCTTAAGTGCTAAGGTTTCTCGCCTTTTTGAGGGAGAACAAGAGCTATCTGGCCACATCATTGAGCGCATTGCAACTCAGCTAAAAGGGTTCTCTGTAAACCTTTATCCAACTCACCTCAAGCCGAAAAAAGAGTATTTCAGCCTTGCTAACGTTGTCGGAACTTGGTGTGTTATCTCCGCTATTATGCTTGGAACATATGGCTACTATCGCTATGAAATCTCAACGTTGGAAGTTGAACTCGCTCAACAGCAGCAGCAAGCCGCGCAACTCAATAAACAAACCACTGAGCTTAAGAAGAAGCTTGAGCGTCATGTGCCGACACCCGAAAAAATCGCGGCTATTAATCGTTTAAAAGCTGAAATTTCTGCGAAACAAAGTTCTCTATCTGCGGTTGGAGAGTATGACCAATCGCAACAAGTTGGATACTCAGGAGTGATGAGCTCACTGGCAACATTAGGTCGCCGAGATATATCACTAAGTCATATTACCATTAATGCTAACACCCTAGATTTAAAAGGTGTCGCAAGAAATGCCAGCGTGATTCCAAACTGGATCAGTCAGTTCAAACATGAATTGAATTTGGTTGGACGTACCTTTGATAAACTTAAAATTGGTAGAAACGAACAAGATATTGTGACATTTGAATTGCATACTCGTGGAGGCACTAAATAGTGAAGCAACAATGGCTACTCCTAAACGATAAATTCATGGCGTTAAGCTCGCGTGAAAAGTGGTTGATTTTACTGTGTGGCGCGGTGGGTTTCTTCTTTGTGTTTCTGACTTTCCTAGTGGAACCTAGCCTCCAAGATTATAATAATTCAAAAAATCAGCTACGCCAGATAAAGCAAAACAATCAACTTGCTGAGAGTGAGTTAATGGTTTTAACTGCGAAATTAAGTAAAGATCCGGATCAAGATATTGATAAAGAATATCAAAGCTTAATTGTTCAAAGTCAGGAGCTCTCTCTTCAATTATCTGAAATTATAGAAAGCTTAGTTGCGCCAAGCCAAATGTCTCATTTATTGGAAAGTGTTTTAGTGAGTGGTAAAGATCTTAAGCTAATCTCGCTGGAATCACTAAATGCAGAACCAATTGTCAAAAATAACGATCAAAGTGAAGGCCATTACTCTGGCTACTTTGTACATCCTGTTCGGATAGAACTGACAGGAAACTATTTTGCGATAGAAAAGTATCTAAATGCTCTAGAAAACTTACCCGTAAAATATTACTGGAGACACTTTAACTACTCTGTAGAGAAGTACCCAGAAGCTCGTTTGATCTTAGAAGTTTACACATTGGGGACTAGGCAGGAGTTTATCGGTGGTTAAATCTATCATTGTATGTCTTATGGGCATTTCATTATCTGCTTTTGCTGCTCAAGATCCAACGGCTCCACTTGGTTGGATGGCACCAGCAGATAAGGTTGTTAAGAAAAAGAGGGTGCTCACATATCGTTTACCGACACTTCAAAGTATTGTGTGTAAAGATGAGGCTCCATGCTATGCCATCCTTAATGATCAAGTGGTCACTCAAGGAAATACAATTCGTGGTTACCGAGTGAAGCAGGTAAATGCAGAAGATGTCACTCTTCAACGTGGTAGCAAAACTTGGAAGTTAGAACTTTTCTCTCTAAATATTAAGCACTAAATATGAATCAGAACAAAAAAGGTTTGAGTGAGAATATGCGAAAAATCGTATTAGGAATTGTAGTGGCATCATTGGCTGGCTGTTCAATGGGGCATAGAGATCCTGTTGAAGTGAAACAAGCGCTGAATGAAGCGATTAATGAATCCAATAGTCGCAATTTGGAAGAGTTGCCTGATTCTGTTCAAGATGACCTCATGCCTGATCTGAATAACTCAGCGTTAGCGATTGGCGGACCAGTAAAACGTTTCCGAATTCAAGCTGATAATGTTGATGCCAAGGCCTTTTTTACTAGTTTAGTTAAGGGGACAGAGTTTAGTGCTGCTATTCACCCTAGCGTTAATGGCCGAATCACGGTAAACCTGACTGATGTCACACTGGATGAAGTGTTAAACGTTGTTCGCGATATGTATGGCTATGATGTTGAAAAGCAAGGCAAGGTACTTCAAGTATTTCCTGCTGGCCTGCGTTCAGTGACGATCCCTGTGGATTACTTGCAAATGAAACGTGCGGGTAGTTCATTAACTTCAATAAAAACAGGTTCAATTACTGAGAATGGCTCAAGTTCTTCTGGCAGTTCTTCTGATTCATCAAGCTCAGATTCATCAAGTTCAAGCTCAACAACAAGTGGTGGAACTGAAATTGAAACCACAAGTGAAAGCGATTTTTGGCCTCAGCTGGAAAAAGCCGTAGCTCAATTAATCGGTTCAGGTGACGGGCAAAGCGTGGTTGTTACACCGCAAGCCAGTGTGATCACCGTTCGCGCTTACCCTGATGAAATTCGTGAAGTGAGACAGTTCCTAAATATTTCACAACAGCGTTTGCACCGTCAGGTTATTCTGGAAACTAAAGTTCTAGAAGTCACGTTAAGTGATGGGTATCAGCAAGGTATCAACTGGAATAAGATGTTCTCTTCAAACGGGACAAATTACAGTATTGGTACCGGAACGATTACTAAGAATGCGGCCGGTTCAATTGTTCCTGGTGCTTTACCTGGTTTAGATTCTATTGGTTCTTTGTTAGGTGGGCAGTCAAACATTGTCGTTTCTAGCGGTAGCTTCGAAGCTGTATTGAGCTTTATGGATACTCAGGGTGATTTGAATGTGCTTTCTAGCCCGCGAGTCACGGCGGCTAATAATCAAAAAGCGGTGATCAAAGTCGGTACCGATCAATACTATGTGACCGAACTTTCGAGTAATGCGGGCAGTGGTGAGAACTCTCAGGCAGTACCTGAAGTCACGTTGACGCCATTCTTTTCTGGCATATCTTTAGATGTAACGCCGCAGATTGATGATAAAGGCAATGTGCTACTGCATGTACACCCCGCGGTTATAGATGTGGAAGAGGAAAATAAAGTGCTTAACCTCGGTGGCGACTTTAACGATATTCTTCTGCCGCTAGCAAAAAGTTCAATTCGTGAGTCAGATTCAGTGATCCGTGCTCGTGATGGTGATGTTGTGGTTATCGGCGGTTTAATGAAATCAGCCACTGTCGATCAAGTCTCGCAAGTTCCATTCTTAGGTGATATTCCAGCTCTTGGTCACCTATTTCGCAACACATCAAAAATTTCTAGAAAAACAGAGTTAGTGATCTTATTGAAACCGACAGTCGTCGGTGTTAATTCTTGGCAGAAAGAGCTAGAGCGTTCACGCGATTTACTTCAAGAATGGTTCCCTGACGAAGAATAACCCCTGTGTGGAGATATTATGTATCAGGCGCACTTTGGTTTTAGTTGTCAGCCATTTAGCCTAACCCCAAATACTGACCTGTTTTATGGTTTAGCACCTCACTATGAGGCGATTCAAACTGTAATATCGGCAGTCCAGATGGGGGAAGGTGTCATTAAGGTGACAGGTGAAGTCGGAACGGGAAAAACCATGGTTTGCCGCATGCTAGTCAATCATTTGCAAGAGCATGTGGCATTAATTTATTTACCTAATCCTATTCTGACTGGTAGTGAATTGCGTCAAGCGGTCGCAAAAGAGTTAGGGCTAGAGAAAGTGCCTGATGCCACTATCGTTGATGAAATCCAAACTAAATTGATAGATATTCACTCCAGCGGTCGTCGCGCGGTTGCGATTATAGATGAAGCTCAAGCACTGACTGATGAAACTCTTGAAACATTACGTTTGTTTGGCAATTTAGAAACCGAACAGAAAAAGCTACTGCAGTTGATCTTACTTGGACAACCTGAATTCGATGACCGATTATCTCAACATCACCTGAGGCAGTTTAGGCAACGAATTTCATTCAGTGCAAAACTTCGACCTCTTTCGCTTGATGAAACGGTCGCTTATATCGATCATCGTTTAGAAAAGTCATCAGGCAGTACATCGCTATTTAGCTTAAATCAAAAAAAAGCGGTTTGGCACTCTACTGGTGGTATTCCAAGATTAATTAATCAAATCTGCCATAAAGCGCTCATCTTGGCTTGTTGTGATCAAAGTAGTTCAACACAGAACCACCACCTATTTTCGGCGATGCATGACACCTTCGATGTGCTTAAGCCTAAGTTTAAAAACCCATTGATTTGGGGCTGGAGTAAATCATGAGTGCAATGAACAATGCGCTGTCAGAGTTAGCGAATAAAGACCAATCACTATCGGCTCCTATTGAGAAGGCTCAAGTCAATAAAGTGAAGTCGAGATCGCCTATTGTTTGGGTTGCGTTAGGCTTCTCTCTAAGCTTAGCGGTCGGTGGATGGGCGGTATCTCAGCAATCCGATATGATTGTGACTTCCGAAAATACGGTTAATCTGCGTGACGACTCTAAATCAGGGAAAGAGAGTGATATTCGCACATTAGCTGAAAAAAAAGTGGCTGATAAAAAAGAGTCTGATTTCACGCCTGTGACGCCAGAAAAAACGATTCAAGCTGTGACCATTTTCGAACCCGTCAATGACGAGAAAAAGAAATCGGTGAGCGTTTCATCTCAAAAGCCTATTCATGTCGCAAAAATTAATCAGCCTCAATCAGTAGAGAGTCAGTCGGCAAAGGTTCAGCTGGTAAATAGCCAAATAGCTGAGCGTAAGTCATCTCAACCGACTCGTGCTGTTAAAGCTAATGAGTCAACGAAAGAAACCAATGTGAAAACCGCCCCAACATCGGCAATGGTAGTGGAGCAAGTTGAGCTTACTCCTGAAGCTTTGGCTCAAAATGCGCTGAGTCGTGCTAAAAAATCGCTAGACAGTAACGATATGAATGGGGCTTTGAGTAACTATTCCGAAGTATTGCGCTATACGCCAAAAAATGAAGTTGCTCGTCAAAAATTAGCGGCCCTATATTACGGTAAAGGTGATGCGCGTAAAGCGTATGATATACTTCAGTATGGAATAAAATTGTCACCGGATAGTGAAGATCTACGTCTAGGGCTGAGTAAGTTGCTGATTAAAGAGAAACAGCCTGACGTGGCATTAAGCCCGCTGATTCATTTACCACCAAACCCTAGTATTCGCTATCTTGCAATGCGCGCAGCGTTAGGGCAAAAGTCTAAGCAAAGTGAAGTTACTTTAGAAAGCTATCAACAGCTTGTCGGCCTTGACCCTGAAAATGGTCGCTGGTGGTTAGGCTTGGCGATTCAACAAGAACGCAATATGGATTTTGACTCAGCGTTTAATTCATATCAACAAGCATTATCTCTTATTGGAATTTCAAAACAGTCTCAAAATTTTGTTCGTGATCGCATGAAAGTTCTGCGCACAATACAGGAGTCAACAAGTGCAAATTAAGTTAAGAAAAAGACTCGGTGACTTACTCGTTGAAGAGGGGATCATTACCGAGCAACAAGTTGAGCAAGCTCTGTCAGCGCAGCGAAGCACAGGTCAAAAGCTGGGTGATACATTAATCGAACTTGGTTTCTTATCTGAACAGCAGATGTTGATGTTCCTATCGCAACAGCTTGATTTACCGCTCATTGATTTGAGTCGAGCCGCGGTTGATATTGATGCAGTTCAATTACTACCAGAAGTGCATGCTCGACGATTACGTGCACTTGTTATTGGCCGAAACCAAGATACTTTACGGATTGCGATGAGTGATCCTGCGGATTTGTTTGCCCAAGAATCACTATTAGACCAACTTGGTCAGTATGGGCTGGAATTTGTCATAGCACCTGAAAGGCAGTTAGTTGAAGGCTTTGATCGCTACTATCGCCGAACAAAAGATATCGCATCCTTTGCCGAACAACTTCAAGCTGAGCACCAAGTTAATGAAGCCTTTGATTTTGATATCGGAGATGAAGACAGTGATGAAGTTACGGTTGTTAAACTAATTAACTCGCTGTTTGAAGATGCGATTCAAGTTGGGGCGTCAGATATACACATTGAGCCAGACTCTAACGTACTGCGCCTGCGTCAACGTATTGATGGTGTGCTCCATGAAACTTTATTAAATGAAGTGAATATCGCATCAGCGTTGGTGCTTCGTTTAAAACTGATGGCGAACTTAGATATTTCGGAGAAACGATTACCACAAGATGGCCGTTTTAATATCCGAGTGAAAGGCCAATCGGTAGATATCCGTATGTCGACGATGCCCGTTCAGTATGGTGAATCAGTGGTAATGCGTTTGCTTAACCAAACCTCTGGTTTACGTAAGTTAGAGGAGTCTGGTTTACCTGCCGATCTTCTGGCTCGTTTGCGGGATCAACTGCGTCGGCCACATGGCATGATTTTAGTAACAGGCCCGACGGGTTCAGGTAAAACGACAACGTTATATGGCGCACTGTCTGAGCTGAATGTTCCAGGCAAGAAAATCATTACAGCCGAAGATCCGGTTGAATATCGTCTTCCGAGGATCAACCAAGTTCAAGTGAACAGTAAGATCAATTTGAACTTCTCTACCGTACTTCGAACTTTTTTACGTCAAGATCCCGATATCATTCTAATTGGTGAGATGCGTGACCACGAGACGGTTGAAATTGGTCTGCGAGCGGCTTTAACCGGTCACTTAGTGCTGAGCACGCTCCATACCAATGATGCGATTGATAGCGCCTTGCGTATGATGGATATGGGGGCTCCGGGTTACCTTGTTGCCAGTGCGGTTCGTGCTGTTGTTGCACAACGTTTGATCAGAAAAGTGTGCCCAGACTGCAAAGTAGACGACCAAATTGATGAGGCAAGAAAGCAGTGGCTCAGCGTCCGTTTTCCTAACCAAGTTGAACAGACGTTTACCAAAGGTCGTGGCTGTCAAAACTGTAACCTGACAGGCTACCGTGGTCGTATTGGTGTTTTTGAAATGCTTGAGTTAGAGCAACATATGATGGATAGCTTACGCTCAAGCGATGCGGTTGCTTTCTCTAAAGCGGCACGAGCTTCTAAAAACTATAAACCTTTACTCGCCTCTGCTATGGAGTTGGCGATAGAAGGTACAGTCAGCCTTGATGAAGTCATGAACCTTGGTGAAGGTGACGCATCAGGTATGGCTGATGCTATCTTGATTTAGGAAAAAATATGGCTACATATCGTTATCAAGGTCGAAACTTAGATGGGAGTAAAGCCTCAGGTAAAGTTGACGCATCAACAGAAGAGCTTGCGGCGGATGTTTTGATGAATAAAGGGGTCATCCCTACATCGATCCAACCAGCTAAAGAGGGGGGCGGCTCCCTTAATGTTGATCTCTCTGTGCTTATGGGAAAGCCGGTTCCATTAGAAGTTTTAGTGATCTTTTGTCGTCAGCTGTATAGCTTAACCAAAGCAGGGGTTCCACTCCTACGTTCCATGAAGGGACTAAGCCAAAACTGTTCCAATAAACAGTTACAAGATGCGCTTGAAGAGGTGACCGCAGAACTGACCAATGGGCGTGGTTTATCGGCTTCAATGCAGATGCACCCGAAAGTGTTTAGTTCACTGTTTGTCTCTATGGTTAACGTTGGTGAGAATACCGGTCGTTTAGACCAAGCTTTGCTTCAACTTGCAGGCTATTACGAGCAAGAAGTAGAGACTCGGAAAAGAATTAAAACAGCGATGCGTTATCCTACGTTTGTTATCAGCTTCATTATGGTGGCGCTGTTTATATTGAACGTGAAAGTGATCCCACAATTTACCAGCATGTTCAGTAAATTCGGTGTTGAACTGCCTTTGCCGACGCGAATTCTTATCGGCATGTCCGACTTTTTTGTGAACTATTGGGGGGCGATGATTGGTCTGCTGCTTGGAATGATCTTTGCTTTTAAAACTTGGGTGAATACCGATAGTGGCCGAGAGCGATGGGACCGAATGCGCTTAAAAACCCCTGTCGTTGGTGGTGTGATTAATCGGGCACAACTGTCTCGTTTTTCACGTACCTTCGCCTTGATGTTGCAAGCAGGTGTACCTCTAAATCAATCTTTAGCCTTAGCGGCAGAAGCCTTGGGTAATCGATATTTAGAGCTCAGAATTCTAGAAATGAAAGCAGCAATTGAAGCGGGTAGTACCATCTCTTCGACAGCCATTAATTCAGGGATTTTTACACCACTGGTTATTCAAATGGTGAGCGTAGGCGAAGAAACAGGTCGTATTGATGAGCTATTGTTAGAAGTAGCAGATTTTTATGATCGCGAAGTTGATTATGATTTAAAAACATTAACCGCCAGAATCGAACCTATTCTCTTAGTGGTTGTTGCTGGCATGGTGTTAGTGCTTGCTCTTGGTATCTTCCTGCCAATGTGGGGAATGCTTGACGTGGTGAAAGGTTAGCATGACCAATAATGAACAACGGTCTCGATTTGTGATTTGGCTATTGGCCATTATCATTATCGTGATGAGTTTTTTGATTGCTTGGAAGCCTGTAGAAGAAGAAGCAGAAAATACCGCCCTATTTTTGGCAAGCAAACGAATACTCGAAAGGGCGAATTACTATAAACAAGAGTGGCTACTAAAAGGGCAACTCGAAAAGTTAACCATTAATCGTCATGAGCTTACGTTTAGCGAGTCTGGTTGGGCATTGCCTATTCAGAATGGAAAACTTGATTGTGCTTATTGGTTAGACTTGCTTTATCCGGAACAACAATTGCTTGGGATAGATGACGCAGAAAGTAATATTTATAAAGAACAGAATGGTTACCGCTGCCAATATCGCTATGTGAGTAACATGAGTATTATCCTACAGCTAAAAAATGAACGCTTTAGTGTGAATGTCGAATTTTTGTCATTATGATTTTTTGACTCCAAGCCGATGTTCATCCTTAATTGAACGATGTATAATATGCAATACCGATAACAGAAGTGAGTTAAAAATGTACAAGAAACAGATGGGTTTCTCTTTAGTTGAATTAGTGGTTGTTATTGTTGTTGTCGGTCTGCTAGCAGCCGCAGCTTTACCTCGTTTTCTCGATGTGACAGATGAAGCAAAAAAAGCCAGCATTGAGGGCATTGCGGGCGGCTTTGCCACTGGTGTCCTTTCTGCTCGTGCGCAATGGGAAGCGGAAGCTCGCCCATCTGCAACCATTGGCAATGAACGCTATAATACTGTCGATTATGACGGCGTTGATTTTTGGCTAACACGTTCAAAAAGCAACAGCGGAGTGAGCACCGATTTTCGTGATGGATACCCTTATGGTATTAACACGGATTCTAGTACTTACCCAACAAGCGTGGATGATCAAGCTTGTGTTGATTTAATGGAAAATCTTTTGCAGAATCCGCCAAAGGTAGCGAAATCAAGCACTGCGGCTAGTGATTCAAATAATAAATACTCAGCAAAGGCTGATAATACGAATTCGACGTGCACTTACACCCAATTAGAGGGCAGTACAGCGCACAATTTTATGTACGAAATTAAAACTGGTCGTGTGACCGTAACTTTGCAGTAGCCCTGCAACTTTAACCAACATAGAGAGAAGTAACTATGAAAAAACAAGGCGGTTTCACCCTAATTGAATTAGTGGTTGTAATTGTAATTCTAGGCATTTTAGCGGTAACCGCTGCGCCACGTTTCTTGAACCTGCAAGACGATGCTCGTAATTCAACGCTTGAAGGCCTAAAAGGAGCAATTCAAGGTGCTGCTGGTATCGTTTATGGTAAATCAGCAATAGATGGTAAAGAAAGTGTATCATCGGCAACCGTAACTATTCCTACTGGTAATGTTGATACAGCTTTTGGTTACCCGAAAGCGACTAGCACCGCTATTTCAAATACTGTTTCAGGTATTGATGGCAGTGATTTTGAATTTATTAAAGTTATTTCTGGTACTCCTCCTAAAGCAACATTTGGTATTCCAAACTACACTAGCAACTGTGTTGAATATACCGAGGCAGAAAGTGCGACAGTAGTAGCAACGGTTAACGTTGTTTCTGGTGCAAACTGTACAAAGTAGTAAATAACATTTGAGAAAGACCAGCCTCGGCTGGTTTTTTTTTGCCTTCTCAAAATTCGACACAAAGTGCTGTATAGCGCTCACATCGTTATCGCTTTCCTATATACTAGTCAGTAGGTTACTTCAAAAGGCTGAGTTATGCGTGGGAATCGATTGGGGTTTACATTGATTGAACTTATCGTGGTGATTATTCTGATCGGGATAGTTTCCTCTTATGCCGCCAGTCGTTATGTTGGGGTCGGTAGTTTTTCAACTTATGCCGCGCAAGAACAAGCCATTTCAATTATTCGTCAATTGCAGGTATATCGCATGCAATCGAATGTCAGCTCCGCAAATACAAGTTTTCAACTTACCGCTAGTGATGGCTGTATTGGCTCGACTGAAGGGTGCGCTGCTGCAAGCTCACCAGCAGAAGCCAATGAACGAGGTGACGTTATGCGTATTGATGGCGTTACTGTCACTTCAACCACTTCCCCTATTGATTTTGATCTGCTTGGAAATCCGTTAAATGCTGCAAGTGCAGGAGTCTCAATTAACCTAACAAACGGCAGTGAAACCACCTCCGTATGTATTAATAGCCAAGGTTATGTGAGAAGAGGGGCGTGTTTATGAGTGTTATGCTTAAGTCTCATCAACGCGGAATGACGCTCATTGAGAGCATTATTGCCATTGTGATCCTTGGCATTGCAATGGTGAGTTTAACCAGCCTGTTATTTCCTAACATTCGTGATTCAGCCGCCCCTCACTATCAAACTCGTGCGATTGCGTTAGGGCAAAGCTTTATGAGTCAAATCCTCGCCCGTAATTTTGATCATAATAGTGATTATGACGGGGGCGTTCGCCGTTGTGATGGTTCTGGTAGTGAAGGATTAACATGTACAACAACATTGGGGAGTGATACTGGCGAAACAAATGCTGGAAACTTCAATGATGTTGATGACTACATTGGATGCTGGTATACCGATAACACTCAAGCCGACTGTATCTCGTCTACAACACATCCATTAGCTGATGTTTTTGGTAGTTCAGTGAATAGTGATTACCCCAATTTCCGTGTTGAAGTTGATGCTTTCTATGACGCCAATATGGATGGTAACAACGATGGCGGCATTGGTGTTTTAAAACGAATCGAGATATCCGTGACTGCTGGGCAGTATGGCAGTTATCCACTCGTTGCCTATAAGGGGAACTACTGATGAAAAATCGTGGTTTTACTCTTATCGAAATGGTACTGACGATGGTGGTCGGTGGGATCATTGTACTTGGCATTGCTGGCTTTGTTGAGTTAGGTACCAAAGGTTATGCCGACTCGATTGATCGCCAAAGAATGCAAACTCAAGCTCAGTTTGTGATTGAAAAGCTTTCTCGAGAATTTCGTCATGCAGTGCCTAACTCGTTTGAAGTACCTACAACGATTGCTGATCTAAAATGCCTCTCTTTTTACCCGATTAAGTATTCCGGTTTTTATGCCAAAATTGGCGATGATATTCAGTTTCTAATTGGTAATTCTGACCTTGCAGCAAACCATACCTTAACTGAAAATTTGCGTCTAGCAATCAACCCTACTCGTCGAGCGGACCTGTTTGGCGAAAATACGTCTATTGATGTCTCAGGCCAAACCGCGACAGATAACATCTATACTCTAGCGGGTGCGACAGCTACATTGAACAGCTCTTCAATTAGTAATCGCTTCTATATTGTTGATACCAATGAGCGTGTAAATTACTGCATGTCACTCACCGGACGTTCTATTGTTCGTAATGGCGTACAAGTGTCTGATAATGTAGAGTTTAATCAAAGTGGCTTTAGCTATAAAGAGCCGACATTACAGCGTGGCGGGTTAGTTTATATCGATTTATTGTTCGAACAAGATGGTGAGCAGAGTGCTTACAAACAAGATGTGCAGGTGCTCAATGTCCCATAAAAAATCAAGACAGTCAGGTAGCGTATTAGTGGTCGCTATTTTTGTGATCGTTGTGATGGGTTTTCTCGCCTCTTCACTGACGCGCGTGAATTGGTCCAACAGTGATAATCAAACCCGTGAGCATCTCGGCACCCAAGCGTGGTTGCTGGCTCATTCGGCTAATGAATGGGCGTTGACTCAGTTGTACCCAATACCATTGCCATCAGTTTCTAATGCTGTGAGCGCCGCATGTTCTGGGTTGAATGTGCCTTCTGCCGTGAGTGATGATGGTATGGCAACAATTTGCAAAGTGAACAGTATAGCGTGCACACTTGAAGGCGAACTCGATAACGTTAAGTTTTACAAATTAAAGGCTATTACAAAGTGTGGTAGTGGAAAGCTACAAGTTCAGCGTTCGCAAGAAGTTTGGGTTAAGGAGTAGATGTGTATGCAACCGATAACAAAAAAGCTAATGAGAATTTTTTGCTTATTGATAGGTTTATTCTTTCAGGTTTCCGTATTTGCTGGCGCATGTTTAACCCCCGGTAGCCACCATGATCTAGATGCTCGGAATGGCTTCTGTTTTGTTTTTAATATTGAATCAGACGGCTCAAATAGAGCAAGAATAGAGCGTTCTCAGCCATGGTGGGATGTTGAGTATTTCCCTATCTGGACAGATGATAATTCTTATAGTGGTTACTCTCAGCAAATATTTGAACCAAGTTTTGTAAACGACGGTATCAAGCGACAGTTTGAAATCAAGTTTGAGCGAACCTCCAACTGGAATGCCCGCTTTATTGTTGGGACATTAACTTATTCAATCAACGGGAAGGTAAAGGAAGTCAACAATAGCTTTAGCTTGTCGGATGCTATTGGTGTTGATAAATTTAATCCGACAATGAGCTTGAACCTCGTTGGGGATCAGTTTGTGAGTAGCGGAGATTATTGTGTCTCTTCAGGGGCTTGTAATGCTTTACCTTTACCACCTCCCCCGACTCCTCCAATCAACACTAGCCCTAAATTTGAGTTTGGTACAATTGACTCATCAGCCTGTACGCTCAACTCTTTGGCTGGAAGCAAGCACGATCACAATGGCGATGGCAGCAATGACCACGATAATGCGACAGTTACCTGCGTACTGACATTTGATAAAACCTATACAGGTGAAACGCCATTGGTTTTTGTGATGCCGACGATTGATGCATCATTATCAAACAAAGATACAAAAACCACGGAGTATCCATCTACTCTTCGAGTACATGATGTCACAAATTCTCAAGCTGTTATCTCTCAAAAAATAGCGCCCCATAGGAAAGCAAGTTCATCGGTCAATTTTGTTCCTGCACCCATGCAGAATATAGATTACTTTGTAATTGAACCCGGGGTTCTCGATTTAAGTAATGGTTCGCGAATCGTTGCGGGTAGTGTGAATACAAATACTGCTTGTGGCAAAAAGAACGGCTGTAACAAAAAACTAATTAACTATACCGACTATGGAGCCCCTAACCCTTTCTCGGGGAGCGCGTCAGAGAATCCCGGAGTTTTAGTTGAGATCCAAACTCTAAATAACAAATTTGCGGACGGTGAACCTCGCTGGATCACTGGTGCGGCTGAGAGTGTCACAAAAAATTCGTTTAATTTGTTTCTTGAGCGTTCAGAAGTAGGCTCAAATAGCGATATCTCCAGTGATGAAAAAGTGGCGTTTGTTGCGGGTCTTGGTCAAGGCTATGTCTCAGGGTTAAAGTTTTGGTTAGGGAGTGCGACGACGTTAAATACCACAGGGTTTACTGAAAAAGTGGTGCAACCCATCGTTGATGGCTGTGCAATTTATACGAATTTTCCAGACACCACTTCTTTTGACTCGGTACCAACATTAGTGGGAACTAAAAACTCACGCGATGGTAATGACGGTGGGTGGTTACGCCGATGTGACGTAAAAAAAGATAAAGTTGCCTTTATTGTTGAAGAAGATATGGAAGATGTAGAACGAAGGCATAAACAAGAAGTCGCTTCATTCTTCATGTTTGAGAAGCCACCAGCTCAAGCTGTATGTAATCTATTTCCTTCTCCAGCCCAAACATGGAATGGCAACTCATCAGCGTCTCTATTGTTAGATAATAACGCGAAAATAATTGGCGCTCCGGTGACGAGTGGTAATCGTAATGTTGGATTTTATCAGGCGGATATTACCGGAACCAACCAGGGCATAGCTTGTGATGGAAAGGCCTGCGTTGGCTCATCAGGGCTTATGGTTGAAAAGCCTGAATTAGAGAGTTTTCAAATTCCAACCAATCCAGCTCTCGAAAATATCTCACTGTGGGATGAACCCTCACCTCGCGTCTTTAAAAATAATGAAGTCATTGGCTCACTCGCTGTTGGTCGCGGCTCAAAAGCCATTTTTAAATCCGGTGTCTATTGGGTTAAAAAAATCGATATCAATAATGGTGGGGTGATAGAAATACCGGATGGGGAAGAGGTACTTATTCATGTACAGCAACTCAATTTAAGTAGCCGAATTGAAAGGGATGCAAGTCCGAGTAAATTTGAAGAGACAGGTTCGGGCTCACTACAGGTATTTGTGCACTCATATACAGGTAGTCAGGTCGACTTTAACTCCCGCACTGAATTTACAGGGCTGCTATATAGTGAAGTTGCAGTGTCATTAAGTAACGAAGCGACGGTTAATGGTGCGGTTACCGCTCGTTCAATAGACATGCATAACGATGCTCAAATTATCGCAACGGACAATAAGTGCTTCAAACCGTTTGATGACTACAAAGTTACAATG
This sequence comes from Vibrio clamense, assembly GCF_050337905.1. NCBI lineage: Bacteria > Pseudomonadati > Pseudomonadota > Gammaproteobacteria > Vibrionales > Vibrionaceae > Vibrio > Vibrio clamense. The sequence goes on from NZ_JAKJTJ010000024.1 coordinate 34,511, forward strand.
ACGCCAGATACAGATATTGCGCTAATGTGTGATGATGTGCCCGTGTTTACCATTAACACTACCAACAATGATGAAACCGAAAGCCTTCCTGTCACCGTTGAGGTTGATCCCAATGCTAATCGATTTAATGTGACGGCAGAGCCTGGTTTTGGTTCTGGCAGTTACCCAAACTTCACATCAAACAGTTCTGGCGTTCTTAAATTAAAAGTGACACCGAAAAATACGAGTAATATTAGCTTGTCGACGAATTATAACTTAAACGTGACGATGGTCGATGATACGAGTCAGAGCGTTCAAAGTCAGTTTACGTTCGTGCCATTTAAGTTTGAAGTACCAGAGCAAGAGGTTATCGCGGGTAAAGATAATGTCGTGACTACGACAGTTCTTGCTTGCAGTGATACTGGTAAAACCAAAGTTGAAACGTATAGTGGGACACCAAGCATTAGCTATGAAGTTAAAAAACCGGATCCAACTATCGCGAAGAAAGGTGTGTTGACTTATGCGCCAGTCTTTACTTCTGGAGATAAAGGGGCCCGGGAAGATACGCTTAAGATATCGGAATCAGGGGAGTTCTTGGTCACGCTGACAGATGATAAATTTGACTGTACCGGATTATCAGGTTGCCCAATCGATGGCGGTGGCAAATTGACGGGTAGCTTTACTATTAAATCGCGCCCTTGGAAGATTGCGATTTGTGATGTTAAAGCGTCTCTTGCTGGTGGAACTACAAAAAATAACCCAGGCGCGACAATTGAAGCGAACGGTGCATTTATTCCGTCTGGCGATCTATTTAATGCGTCTCTCAAGCCTGTCGTCTATTCTGATAGCAGCGGTGTTGATGAATGTACACTAGCGACAACATTTAACTATTTTACGGATACAAAAGGGCACTCCGCGCCATATGCGGCCTCTTTTGAGGTTGCCTATCCGAGTGGTGGAGTATTAGCTAACTTAGCGGCGCCTTTAATTGGCGAGTTTGCATCTACAGATAAAAATAGCACGAATGACCGAATGAAGACTCTGGAACTGCGTTGGAACGAAGTTGGCACATTGAAGATGAAGTCTAATGCACATTATCAGTCTACATCTTTAGTGGAAGACGAAGAGAGTATTGGCCGCTTCTATCCCGATTACTTCAATATCACTCAATCGACTTGGACTGCTCCTGATCAGCAAGGTGGGTCTACTTATATGGGGCAACCTTTCCAGTCAGTCGCTTTTGAGGTTAAAGCCTATAACAGTACTGGCGATGAAACGAAGAACTACGGTAGTTTCGATGAAGTATTGAAAGCCAGTTTTTACCTTCGAGGAGATAAATCTGATCGGGTGAGTATTTTAGACTCAGAGCTAGACGCCAGTCATTGGGGTAATAAAACAGGTATATGGAGTCGCTCATGGACTGATGCTAAGTGGAATCGAATTGGAGCGGGAGCCAAAATTACCACACCAGATGGTCCATACAATTCAACATGGGTAGGAGATGTGAAGACCACCACTGAACTTAGTTTGTCATTAGACAGCTCAGGAGATGGAAACAGCAATCATACAGATCCAACGTTATTTAAGGTTACAGGTACAGATGGGACGATATCTAAAGCGGCCAGTCAGTTGTTAGCAGCACAACCCGATGTGCGTTATGGCCGGATGAGATTGCAAGATGTAGGTGGAAATCAGGGTTACTCGGTAAGGGTTCCACTCAGCATTGAATATTGGCGAGCAGGGAGCTTTGTTCTCAATGCTAAAGATAGCAATAGTCGTTTCGATACGAGTAATAATATGCAGTGTAACCATATTGAATGGTCTGAGATTACCCCTGCAGTCAGTGATGCTAAGTTAGCGAATACACTAAACCCTGTTTCTGATGATGGTAGTGTAGATAAGGGGGAGTCATTAAGTATCTACGCGAGGCAAGCGACCAGTCGCCGAGAGCAAGTCCGTTTGTTCTTGCGTCAAGGTAGTATAGCGAATCCTGATGGTGTAACTTGCAGTTGGTCTACGGGTATTCAACCTTGGTTAATTTACAATTGGCGAAATAAAGGTGATGAAGATCCATCTGCCGTTGTTACTTTCGGCATCAATCGTGGTAATGACCGGATTATTTTCCGCAATGAACCTGGGTTGACTAACTAATAGAGGGGGGTTAGGTAGGATAAAAGTTTAGATTTACCTATCTAAGTTAGGAATCTGTAAGAAAATGCGGGTTTCTGTCCATGTTTATACTTCAATGCCTTGCTGTGATGGCAAGGCATTGGTACATTTAGTGCAATTTTTGTCTTCTAATTCTTGCAGGATGAGCGAAGAATATGTTTAAAAAACTTCGTGGCATGTTTTCAAACGACCTATCTATCGATTTAGGTACTGCCAACACACTTATATACGTTAAAGGCCAAGGCATCGTTCTCGATGAACCTTCAGTAGTTGCAATTCGTCAAGACCGTTCAGGATCAGCAAAGAGTGTTGCAGCTGTCGGCCATGAAGCGAAGCAAATGCTAGGTCGTACACCCGGTAATATTTCAGCAATTCGTCCGATGAAAGATGGTGTGATCGCCGACTTCTACGTAACTGAAAAAATGCTACAACACTTCATTAAACAAGTTCACGATAATAGCGTGCTTAAACCAAGCCCACGCGTTTTGGTTTGTGTACCTTGTGGTTCTACTCAGGTTGAGCGTCGTGCTATTCGTGAGTCAGCACTTGGTGCGGGCGCTCGTGAGGTTTACCTGATTGATGAACCAATGGCCGCAGCGATTGGTGCTGGTCTTCGAGTATCTGAAGCAACAGGCTCGATGGTTATCGATATCGGTGGCGGTACAACAGAAGTCGCGGTAATTTCACTGAATGGTGTGGTGTACTCATCATCTGTTCGTATTGGTGGTGACCGTTTCGATGAAGCGATCATTAACTATGTTCGTCGTAACTACGGCAGCTTAATTGGTGAAGCAACGGCAGAACGCATCAAGCATGAAATTGGTTCAGCGTATCCTGGTGATGATGTTGAAGAGATTGAAGTGCGTGGTCGTAACCTTGCTGAAGGTGTTCCTCGTAGCTTTACACTTAACTCAAATGAAATTCTTGAAGCACTGCAAGAGCCACTATCCGGCATTGTTTCAGCTGTGATGGTTGCGTTAGAGCAATGCCCACCTGAGCTGGCTTCTGATATCTCTGAAAATGGCATGGTTCTAACAGGTGGCGGTGCGCTACTGAAAGACCTTGATCGCTTATTAACAGAAGAGACTGGGATCCCAGTTGTCGTTGCAGAAGAGCCATTAACATGTGTTGCTCTTGGTGGCGGTAAAGCTCTAGAAATGATCGACATGCATGGCGGCGATCTGTTCAGCGAAGAATAACGGTTTAGTGCTAGGTTCTAGAAATGTTCTAGTGCCTAGGACCTAGATTCTAGGACCAAATATAAATGAAGCCAATTTTTGGTAGAGGCCCATCTCTACAACTGCGCTTGTTTTTTGCTGTAATTCTATCAGCCAGCCTTATGCTGGCTGATAGTCGTTTAGACACATTCTCAAGTGTCCGCTATTTCCTCAATAGCCTTGTTGCCCCTATTCAATATACAGCTAACTTACCGCGAGTCATGTTTGATGGTTTCTATGAGCGTTTGAATACTCGTCAAGGTTTGATAGAAAATAGTTACGCAATGAAGCGAGAGGTTCTGCGCCTCAAAAGTGACTTGATCTTATTGGATCAATATAAAGAAGAAAATCAACGATTACGTAAATTATTGGGTTCTCCTTTCGTTCGAGATGAGCGCAAGGTGGTAACCGAAGTGATGGCTGTCGATACGTCTCCTTACCGACATCAAGTCGTTATCGATAAAGGTCGGATTGATGGTGTATATGAAGGGCAACCTGTTCTGAATGAAAAAGGTGTTGTCGGTCAAGTGACGTTTGTTGCCGCTCATAATAGCCGTGTATTGCTACTGACTGATGCAAATAATGCCATCCCTGTTCAAGTGGTACGTAATGACATCCGAGTGATCGCTTCTGGAAACGGGAAAGTAGACCAAATTCAGCTTGAATATATACCCACCAGTACTGACATTCAGAATGGTGATTTTCTGGTGACTTCAGGTTTAGGCGGTGTTTATCCTGAAGGGTATCCTGTTGCCTATGTGACATCTGTTGAACACGATATGCGTCGTGAGTTTGCGGCCATTACCGCCGAGCCTGTAGTTGAATTTGATCGCTTAAGGTATTTACTCTTGATTTGGCCGAATGAAGAGCGCCGTCTTCAAGTTCAGCAATCTGCCCCAGAAAGTATGGCGAAGGAGCAGGTTAAGCATGAAGATGAAGCCGCAATAGCGAAAGATAAAGCAAAGAAAGATGATGTAAAAGTAGAGGCTAAAAATGGCGAATAGTGTATTAAGAAGCAAAATCGTGATTGGTACCTCTTTCATCTTTGCGTTAGTGCTACAAACTATTCCATGGCCTGGGCTCCTAGATTTATTACGCCCATCTTGGTTATTACTTGTGACGTGTTATTGGGTGCTCGCATTGCCACATAGAGTCAATGTTGGTACCGCATTAGTTTTAGGGCTACTTTGGGATTTATTGATTGGATCGACATTAGGTATCCGAGGGATGATGATGTCGCTCATCATCTACATCATTGCATTGAACTTTCTTGTCATTAGGAATATGGCATTGTGGCAACAGGCCATAATCATCGGTTTATTAACGATTCTAATGCAAGTATTGATCTTCTTTGGTGAATATTTGATCCAAGATGTCGTGTTTAACCCATTATCTCTGTGGGCAGGTATGATTAACTGTATACTTTGGCCATGGATGTTTTTACTAATGAGACGAATTCGTCGTCAGTGGCATGTGAGATAGTCTAATGCACAATGAAATAAACCTAGTACTAGCATCAGGCTCTCCAAGACGTAAAGAGCTACTTGAGCAACTTGGCTATCAGTTCAGCATTGTGAATGCGGACATAAAAGAAGAGAAGCAAGCTCATGAAAGCCCATACGAATATGTTCTTCGTTTGTCTCAAGATAAAGCTCGGGCAGGGTTAAGTTTATCTGCTCCGGACTCAATCGTGATTGGTTCTGATACTGTGGTTGTTTGTAATAATCAAGTATTAGAAAAGCCAGTTGATTATTCTGATTCTAGATCCATGTTGCTAAAACTATCGGCTAACCGCCATCAAGTGATGACAGCGGTTAGCGTGGTAACAGACACTAAACAATCGTCAGTAGTGGTGACTACTGATGTATGGTTCAAGCCCCTAACTGAATACGAAATAGAACAATATTGGTTGTCAGGGGAACCATGCGATAAAGCTGGAAGTTACGGAATACAAGGTTTAGGGGGGCGATTTGTCACCCGTATAGAAGGAAGTTATTACGCCGTTGTCGGTTTACCTTTATTTGAAACAGACCAGCTCTTGCACGAATTCTTATAAATTACATTGAGGTGCGCTTCATGAGTGCTGAGTTGCTATTAAATGTGACCCCGAGTGAAACTCGAGTGGCCATGATAGAAGGTGGAGTTCTTCAAGAAGTCCATGTCGAACGCGATGCTCGTCGCGGGATTGTTGGAAACATATATAAAGGCAAAGTAAGCCGTGTTCTACCAGGAATGCAGGCTGCTTTTGTTGATATCGGCCTTGAAAAGGCGGCGTTTTTGCACGCTTCAGATATTGTTCCGCATACTGAATGCGTCGCTGAAAATGAGAAAAAACAGTTCCAAGTTCGTGATATTTCTGAATTAGTTCGCCAAGGCCAAGATATCGTTGTTCAGGTGGTGAAAGACCCACTTGGCACTAAAGGCGCTCGTCTTACTACCGATATTACCTTACCTTCTCGTTACCTTGTCTTTATGCCGGGGGCGAGCCATGTTGGCGTCTCTCAGCGTATTGAAAGTGAATCAGAGCGTGGTCGATTGAAAAAAGTCGTATCACGTTACTGTGATGAGCACGGTGGTTTCATTATCCGCACCGCTGCGGAAGGGGCAGATGCGAAAGAACTGTCTCAAGACGCTGCGTTTTTGAAACGTTTGTGGCAGAAGATCATTGAACGTAAATCAAAATATAAAACTCGTACTACACTTTATGGAGAGCTTGGTTTAGCACAACGAATCTTACGTGATTTTGTTGGCACTGAACTGGACAAAATTCAAATCGATTCTCGTCAAGAGTTTGAATACTTAAAAGAATTTACTTCTGAGTATGTGCCTGAGCTAACGTCGAAATTAGAGCTGTATGAAGGTGACAAGCCTATTTTTGATATGCATGACACTGAGAATGAAATTCAGCGTTCACTGGACCGAAAAGTGGAACTTAAATCCGGCGGTTATTTGATTATCGATCAAACTGAAGCGATGACTACCGTCGATATTAATACGGGGGCATTTGTTGGTCGTCGAAACTTAGAAGAAACGATTTTCAATACTAACGTTGAAGCGACTCAAGCGATTGCTCGTCAATTGCGTCTGCGTAACCTTGGTGGGATCATTATTATCGATTTTATCGATATGATGTCAGAAGAGCACCGTAAGCGAGTATTGAATTCATTAGAGTTGGCATTAAGTAAAGATCGCGTTAAAACCAACATAAACGGCTTTACTCAACTTGGTTTGGTTGAAATGACCCGCAAACGAACTCGAGAAAGCATTGAGCATATTCTTTGTTCGAGTTGTCCTACTTGTGAAGGTCGCGGTTCGGTGAAAACTGTCGAGACTGTCTGCTTTGAAATTTTACGTGAAATAACGCGAGTAAATCGTGCTTATGATGCAGATAAATTTGTGGTTTATGCTTCACCTGCCGTCGCTGAAACGTTGGAAGGTGACGAATCACACGCTTTAGCTGAGTTGGAAGTCTTCATTGGTAAGCAAGTCCGCATTCAAGCTGAGTCACTGTATATTCAAGAACAATTCGATGTTGTTATGATGTAATGAGAGTTTTGTGAGTTCAACTTTTACACGCTTATGGCGAATTTTATTGTGGTTGTTAGTTACAGTGTTAGTGATTCTTGCTATCACTGTTACGGCCTTGCGCATTACGTTACCTCAGCTAAATCAGCATAAATCTGAGATAGAAGCTTGGGTGAGTAAAGGATCTGGTTTTGAATTCACCCTTTCTGGTGTTAGCGGCTTTTGGCGTAACACGCATCCCTCCATTTCCTTAAAAAATATCGATGCCAATTTAGCTGGGCAAGAGAATCATCTCTCTGTTGAGGAAGTCGAAATAGAATTCGATCTTATTCAATCGATGATTCACCTTAAGCCAGTTATCGCTGATCTCACTCTGAATGGGTTGAACTTAGATATTCGCTCGATCGGCTTGGTTCAGAAAGAGGGTAACAATCTTCCTAGTGATTCGGCCAAAGCGCCGCAGTCCAATGTGATACAAAAACTGGATTCGTTGCTGCTACGCCAATTAGAAGATTTCACCGTGGCGAACTCTTTGGTGCAGTACCAAGCGGTTTCAGGTGAAGAGCGTCAGCTTGATATTAGTCACCTGAAATGGCGTAACCAAGGTAAAAACCACAAAGTGGAAGGCGAAGTGAGCCTCGCGGACTCAAGTCTTAACTCATTGTTGGTAAGTGCTAACTTTATTGATCATGGATCGCTGCAAGTTGTCTCAGGGGAGTTCTATGTCAGTGCTGAAAACGTATTAGTGACTCCATGGTTAACCCGTTATCTACAAACAGAAACGGGCATTGATCAAGGTAAAGTGAGCTTAAATAGTTGGATAACATTACATCGCAGTAAACCCGTCGATGCTTATGTTGAAGTACTTCCGTCAGAACTGTCATGGACGGAAGGTTCAAAGCACGATCTAATTATTGAATCTGGCATATTTAAATTGTCTCCGTTGAAAAAAGGTTGGCAAGTTAATGGGCACTCACTTCAACTTAGAACTGACGACACGCCATGGCCTGAACTGGATATTGCATTTGAGTGGCAACCCGAACAGTGGCGACTTAATGTTTCACAGCTTGATATTGCTACGCTAAGTCCTATGGCTAAATTGCTCCCTGATTCTACAGAAATGACGCAATTGCTAGATAAGCTTTCACCACGCGGTCGAATTGAAGATATACGTATTGCACAAGGGCAAGACGCCGATTCTTTAACCTATTCAGCCTCATTAGTTGATGGCGCGATTAAGCAGTGGGAACTTCTTCCTGGTGTTAACTATGCGAATGCCACCATTGCAGGTTCGAAAACTCAAGCGACAGCCAAACTACAAATTATCGATGATGAACTCCCTTATGGGGAAGTATTTCAAGCGCCATTAGTGATTAAGCAAGGTGCGGTTGATGTGGTGTGGCAACGCCAAGATGACGGCTGGAGTTTATGGGCAGATAAAGTCACCGCAGCGACTCCGGATTTACAAGTACTAGGTGCTTTCCGTCTGGATTTTCCGAATAACGCTAGTCCATTTCTCTCTTTTTATGCGGAAGCGGATGTGTATAACGCAGGACAAACATGGCGTTATTTACCGACTCTTGCTCTTGGACAAGACCTTACAGATTATCTCTCTGCTGCGGTTCAGGCAGGGAAAGCCCATACTGCGAAATTGTTGTGGTATGGAGAGTTGGGCGATTACCCATATCAAAAAAACGATGGCATCTTTCAAGCTTGGGTTGGTCTCGAAGATGCGAAGTTTAGTTTTGATACCGCTTGGCCACTAGTGACTAATTTGCAGTTGGACCTTCTGTTTGAAAATGCGGCAATGCACTTAGATTCACGTTCTGCAAAATTGATGGGAGTCAACGCGCAACGTATTACAGGGCGTATCCCCAATTTAGGAGAAGGCGGGCATATCGAAATTGAAGCGAAAGTCAGTGCTTCAGGAAATGCAGTACGGGATTACATGACAGCCTCGCCATTGGTTGACTCTGTTGGTGCTGCTCTTACCGCGATTCAAGTGAGTGGTAAGGTATCGTCCGAATTTAAGCTAAATATTCCATTTGATGAAGGCAAAGATACACGAGCATGGGGCTTTGCTGATTTAAAAAATAATCACGTAGAAATGGCTGCGCCACCAATGACTCTGGAAAAAGTCACGGGGCGAATTAAATTTGATGATGATGTAATTATGGCTTCTGGACTGGGCGGTGAGATCTTAGATCAACCGGTATCCATTGATTTTACCGGTGAGAATGCAGGCCAAGGCTATGCCGTAAAATTGGATGCGGTAGGGGATTGGGATGTGAAGCCACTGACGCCATACCTTGGACAACGATGGTTAAAGCGATTGAGTGGCCACGCACCTTGGGAGCTTGGGGTAGACCTTCAACTTAATGATGTTGGATTTACTTATCAGCTAGATTTGCAATCAAACCTAACTTCTTTAGAGAGCCAGTACCCATATCCGTTAGCAAAATCTGCCGGAGATAAGGGTAAAGCTAGTTTACAAGCGTCAGGTAACCAAGAGTCCATAACCGCTCGTTTGCAATTGCCTAATACTAAGTACCAAGCAGAAATCGATATCACTCAAGATACACCAGTACTCACCGCCACTAACTTAGTGCTCGGGAATGGCGGCTTTAAAATTAGCCCTGTCGTTGGGCACCACGTTCTTGTTCGTACTGATACGTTTGATTTGGATGAGTGGATTTCTGTGGCTGATGAGCCTGTCGTCGGTGCAAAATCGGTGGTTGATACCATGAATACCCCGATTATTCCGTTGCCTAAACGTTTGAAAGTACAAAGCCAAGCTTTAACATTTGCAGGCCTTGAATGGCATGATGTGGACTTTAGTGCTCGTAAAAAAAACCTCGGTTGGCAGATGGATGTTGAGAGCCAAGAAATTGAAGGTCGAGTGAATTATCTTGAACCTTACGATCTGAGTGTATCCCTCGATAGACTGCACATCTATGTTCCTGCTATTGATAAAGTATTAGAAGAAAAAACGCCGGAAGAAGAAAAAGCAAAACAACTGAGGCCTTTAATCTCAGAGTTTGAACGGAAATTCCATAAAGCGATGCCGAACTTAACCTTAGTGATCAATGATTTTTGGCTGCAAGGTTATAACGTAGGTAAAGTAAACGTTGATCTCCAACGCCAAAATGATCGGCTTGAATGGAAAAAGGTTCAAGTGATCAGTGGAACGAATGAACTTAACATTGATGGCTGGTGGACACTCAAAGATGAGGTGAGCCACTCCAGTACAAATGTTCATATTAAAGGCGAAAATAATAGCGATTTGATGGAGCGATTCGGTGTTGATTCCGGTATTCAAAAAGCTCCATTTGAGATAACCACCCAAGCGAAATGGGATGGTTCACCTTGGTCAATGCAAGTGAACACCTTGTCAGGTAATCTTGATCTGACCTTTGGCGAAGGGGTGATTTCTGATGTGGGTGGTGCTGCTCGCCTACTCGGTCTATTTAGCCTTGATTCAATCATCCGTAAGATGAAACTCGATTTTAGTGACGTATTTGATAAAGGGATGGCATTTGCGAGCATCACTGGTAGCGGGAAAATCCAAGATGGTGTGTTTGTTACCAATGACATTAATATGGATGCGGTCGCGGGTGAGATGAATATTAAAGGCCTTGCGAATTTGAACACTCAGTTGGTTGATGCTGAAGTAGAATTCACGCCCGATATTACCTCAGGTATTCCGGTACTGACCGCTTTCGCTGTGACGCCACAAACCGCGCTTTATGTACTTGCGATCACCACGGTAATTTCACCCGTTGTTGAGGTAATCACTCAAGTAAATTATGAAGTGAAGGGACCGCTTGATTCACCTGTGGTAAAAGAGCTTTCACGGAGCAAAGGCGAATTTAAGCTACCAGAGAAGCTGTTGGAAAAATTAAAATAGAGACTGAAATATAGGTTTGAATAGCAAAAGGAATCGCTATGAGTAACGTTGGAATCATTCAAATGACATCAGGGGCGGATCCTTGGGTTAACTTGCAGCATATAGAAGATCAGCTAAACAAGTTCGCTCAAGAGAAGGTTACTTGGGTCCTGACACCAGAAAATTCGATTATTTTTGGTAGCAAAGAGGATTACCATCGTTATGCTGAGCCACTGAATCAAGGACCGATTCAGGAGAAACTGCAATCACTAGCTCGACGATTTAAGCTATGGCTAGTGATTGGAAGCATGCCGATTCGAACGGAAAAAGGTGTCACCACCACGACTTTAGTGTTCGATGATTTTGGTACGCTGGTGACACATTACGATAAACTGCATATGTTTGACGTGGATGTTGCCGATAAGCACCAATGTTATCGAGAATCTGAGACCTTTACTCCTGGTGATAGAGTGGTCACGCATGAGGCACCATTTGGGTGTTTAGGTTTGAGTATTTGTTATGATGTGCGTTTTTCACATCTATACTCAGAATTGAGGCGTAAAGGTGCTCAAATAATTGTCGTTCCTGCTGCATTCACAGCCGTGACGGGTAATGCCCACTGGGAGGTGTTACTTAGAAGCAGAGCGATTGAAAATCAGTGTTGGATAGTGGCTGCCGGGCAAGGTGGAGTTCATCCTTGCGGTCGAGAAACGTGGGGACACTCTATGGTGATAGATCCGTGGGGTAGAGTCACTCGTCAACTCGACCAACATGCGCAGAACTTAGTGGTTGAGATCGATCTATCTCAAATAGAACCGATTAGGCAACGAATGCCAATCCTCCAACACTCGCGTTTTAGTAATCAATTTTATTAGGATAATAAGAACCAAATATGACCATTAATCGTCTTGAAGAAGCACTACTTAACCCTACTGGTTTAACTGAGCAAGATATTGCAGACACCCTTGCGAGTATTGCGACTCGTCAAATTGATTACGCAGATATTTACTTTCAATCAAGCTGGCATGAATCTCTAGTACTAGAAGACAGCATCATCAAAGATGGTTCTTTTAACATTGATTGTGGTGTAGGTGTTCGCGCAGTCTCTGGAGAAAAAACGGGTTTCGCATACTCGGACCAAATTCAGCTTGATGGCTTAAAGCAGAGTGCCATTGCGGCACGTGGTATTGCTCAACAAGGTCAAAATGGTCAGGTTCAAGCATTTAAGCGTAGCTCAAACCAAGCGTATTACGGCGCAACGAACCCATTAGAGTGTTGGCAGAAGCAGCAAAAAACAGAGCTATTACAAGCGTTAGATGCGTATATCCGGACTAAAGAACCGATGGTTCAAGAGGTTTCAATTAGTTTGAGTGGTGTGCACGAGCAGATGCTAGTTGCCGCAACGGACGGGACTTATGCGGGTGATATTCGCCCACTAGTTCGTTTGTCTATCAGCGTGTTGGCGCAAAAAGGAGATCGTCGCGAGCGTGGTAGCTCAGGCGGTGGTGGCCGCTTTGGTTATGATTTCTTCTTAGGTGATGAAAACGGAACTCAGATCGCTTATCAATATGCTGATGAAGCGATTCGTCAAGCGCTAGTGAACCTTGAAGCGATTGCCGCACCAGCAGGCGCAATGCCAGTGGTATTAGGTTCTGGTTGGCCAGGTGTCTTGTTACATGAAGCGGTGGGTCACGGACTAGAAGGTGACTTTAACCGTAAAGAATCATCGGTATTCTCTGGTAAAGTTGGCGAACAGGTCACGTCAAAGCTTTGCACGATTGTGGATGATGGCACGCTGAAAGATCTTCGTGGATCACTAAATGTGGATGATGAAGGTGTCAATGGCCAATACAATACACTGATTGAAAACGGCGTACTCAAAGGCTACATGCAAGATAAATTGAACGCTCGCTTAATGGGTGTTGCACCAACAGGTAACGGACGTCGTGAGTCTTATGCTCATCTACCAATGCCGCGCATGACAAACACATACATGTTGCCGGGTGAGCACAGCCCAGAAGAGATCATCTCGACAGTGAAGCGAGGCATTTACGCTCCGAACTTTGGTGGCGGTCAAGTGGATATCACTTCAGGTAAATTTGTTTTCTCTGCATCAGAAGCTTACATGATTGAAGACGGTAAAATTACTCACCCAGTCAAAGGTGCGACGCTTATTGGCTCTGGTATTGAAGCAATGCAGCAAGTCTCTATGGTTGGTAATGATCTGAGCTTAGATCGCGGTGTAGGTGTTTGTGGTAAAGCAGGTCAAAGTGTACCTGTCGGTGTCGGTCAGCCAACATTGAAACTGGATTCATTGACCGTTGGTGGTACCGAGTAAGATTTAGCTAAACAGTAAACACCATAAATGATGATAATGAGCGCCTAGGTAACTAGGCGCTCATTTTTGTAAATGCGTAAGAAAATAGACAGAAAAAGAGTCAAGATAATGAGTGTTTGGGCGTGACCTAAATCACAGCATCAAGTAAGATTAGCGACCTTTTTCTGTTCCTATAACATTCGTACTGAATTATTGAATGTTGCCTTTAAAATGGGCAACAGAAAGAAGATTTATAGCTAAAATTAATAGACCAAATTCCATTTAATAGATGAGGTAGTCAATTCATGACATTTGCTTTGGGGCAACGCTGGATTAGCGATACGGAAAGCGATTTAGGTTTAGGTACCGTCGTAGCATTGGATGCTCGTACAGTGACATTAATGTTTGCCGCTTCAGAAGAGAACCGTTTGTACGCACGAACTGAAGCTCCCGTAACCCGAGTAACATTTAACGTTGGAGATGTTGTCGAAAGCCAAGAAGGTTGGTCTCTCAATGTTGAACAAGTCATCGAAGACAAAGGATTGTTTACCTATATCGGTAAGCGCGAAGATAATGGCGAAGAAGAGATCGCACTGCGCGAAATTTTCTTAAGTAACCAAATTCGCTTTAACAAGCCTCAAGATAAACTGTTTGCTGGTCAGATTGATCGTATGGATAACTTTGTTCTGCGCTACCGAGCGTTGAGCAATCAGTTTGAACAGCACAAGAGCCCAATGCGTGGTCTGTGTGGTATGCGTGCAGGTCTGATCCCTCATCAACTTTACATCGCACACGAAGTGGGTCGTCGTCATGCTCCTCGTGTATTGCTGGCTGATGAAGTGGGCTTAGGTAAAACCATCGAAGCGGGTATGATCATTCACCAACAAGTGTTGTCTGGTCGTGCTGAACGTATTCTTATTGTTGTTCCAGAAACATTGCAGCATCAGTGGCTCGTTGAAATGATGCGTCGTTTTAACCTGCACTTCTCTATCTTTGATGAAGAGCGTTGCATTGAAGCCTTTGCTGAATCAGACAACCCATTTGATACCCAGCAATATGTTCTTTGCTCATTAGACTTCCTACGTAAGAGTCGTAAGCGTTATGAGCAAGCATTAGAAGGTGAGTGGGATCTATTAGTCGTGGATGAAGCGCATCACTTAGAGTGGAGCGAAGACAAGCCGAGTCGCCAATATCAAGTGGTTGAAGGGCTTGCTGATCGCACTCCAGGCGTACTGCTATTAACCGCGACGCCGGAACAACTCGGCCGAGAAAGCCATTTTGCTCGTCTACGCTTGCTTGATCCTGATCGTTTTTATGATTATCAAACCTTTGTCACCGAAGAAGATCAATACGCACCAGTTGCCGATTCAGTAACGGCACTGTTTTCGGGTATCAAATTAGAAAATAGCGCGAAGAATCAGATTACAGAACTGCTATCAGAGCAAGATGTAGAACCTCTGTTCCGTATTATCGAAAGTGACAGTGACGAAGAAGAGAAAGCCGCAGCACGCCAAGAGTTGATTGACAACTTAATGGATCGCCACGGTACGGGGCGAGTACTGTTCCGTAACACTCGTGCGGCAATTAAAGGCTTCCCAGAGCGTAATGTTCACTTGCTACCAATGGATATCCCATCTCAGTACACCACATCAATGCGTGTATCTGGCATGATCGGTGGCAAAATGCCTCCTGAAGCTCGTGCAATGAAAATGCTCTACCCTGAAGAGATCTTCCAAGAATTTGAAGGGGAAGATGCATCTTGGTGGCAGTTCGATTCTCGCGTTAACTGGTTATTAGAGAAAGTTAAAGAGAAGCGCAGTGAGAAGGTGTTAGTCATTGCCTCTCGTGCAAGTACGGCATTACAACTTGAGCAAGCACTACGCGAACGTGAAGGCATTAGAGCGACTGTTTTCCATGAAGGCATGTCAATCATCGAACGTGACAAAGCGGCTGCATATTTCGCTCAAGAAGAGGGTGGCGCCCAAGTTCTGATCTGTAGTGAAATCGGTTCTGAAGGTCGTAACTTCCAGTTTGCTAACCAATTGGTGATGTTTGATCTTCCATTTAATCCCGATCTGTTAGAGCAGCGCATTGGCCGTTTAGATCGTATTGGTCAAGAGCGCGATATCGATATTTATGTGCCTTACCTAAAAGGGACTTCTCAAGCGATTCTTGCGCGTTGGTTTGATGAAGGCCTTGGTGCATTTTCTGAAACGTGCCCGACAGGACGCGCGGTATACGACAAATACGCAGCGACATTGATCGACATGCTAGCGACAGGTAACACTGAGCAGTTAGATGAAATCATTGATGAGTCGGCGAAGATGAACAAAGAGTTGAAATCTCAGCTAGAGCAAGGTCGTGACCGTCTACTTGAGATGCACTCGAATGGTGGCGAGAAAGCGCAAGAGATCGTCAATAAGATCGTGTCAACCGATGGCGATACAGGCTTGATCACTTTTGCTTTGAGCCTATTCGACACCATCGGCCTAAATCAAGACGATAAAGGTGAAAACGCATTGGTTGTGACGCCATCTGAACATATGATGGTGCCGAGCTACCCTGGACTGCCTTATGAAGGCGCGACGATCACGTTTGATCGTGAAACCGCATTGTCTCGTGAAGATATGAACTTTATCAGCTGGGAACACCCAATGATTCAAGGTGGTATCGATCTATTGATGAGTGAAGGTGTCGGTACGTCAGCGGTCTCTTTACTGAAGAATAAAGCGTTGCCTGTTGGTACGATCTTGCTAGAGCTTATCTATCTTGTTGATGCTCAAGCACCAAAACGCAGTGGCATCAGTCGCTTCTTACCGCCAACGCCAATCCGTTTAATGATGGATGCACGTGGTAATGACCTGTCTGCACAAGTAGAATTTGAAAGCTTTAACCGTCAACTTAGTCCAGTAAACCGCCATTTAGGCAGTAAGCTGGTGGCATCGGTTCAAAATGATGTTTATAAGCTTATTTCATTAGGGGAAGCTCAAGTTGTAGAGCGTGTAGAAGCGATCCGTGAGCAGGCTCAGCAAGATATGCAGTCTAACCTTAATGGTGAGTTAGAGCGTTTACAGGCACTTAAAGCGGTAAACCCAAATATCCGAGATGAAGAGCTTAAAGCGATTGAAACGCAAATTCAAGAGTTAACGGGATATATTGGTAAAGCCCAAGTGCAGCTCGATTCATTACGCATGATAGTGGTAAGCCACAATTAATATTGTTTATTCTTGAGGGTGATATTGAGCGACCAATGAGCCTGATAAAGAGATAGCATGATAGAGCTCGATTTAGTTTTTAGACTAAATCGAGTTTTTCTTTTTTACTAAATGAGATGTCACAATGGCGATGATTGAATACACTCCCCCGACCGAACCTTGGATTGATATTGTGTATCAAGATAATGATATTCTGGTCGCCAATAAACCATCGGGATTGCTTTCCGTACCCGGTAGGGCGCCTGAGCATTATGATAGTATGTGGAGCCGTCTAGTCGCTGAATACCCAGAGATACAAGTGGTGCATCGACTCGATATGTCGACATCGGGTTTAATGCTTTTTGCTATGCATAAAGAAGCTGAGCGTTCATTGAAGAAGCAGTTCCAATATCGTCTGACACACAAAATATATTACGCACGTGTATGGGGACTGGTTGAAGAGGAACAAGGCGAGATTGACCTGCCATTGATCTGTGACTGGCCGAATAGACCAAGACAGAAGGTGTGCCATGAAGATGGAAAGCCATCACAAACGCGCTATCAAGTGGCGAAGCGTGAAGAGAAAACGACCTTATTGAGGTTACTTCCTATCACTGGTCGTTCACATCAATTACGTGTTCATGCGATGGAAATAGGGCACTCTATTGTCGGTGATGAGTTTTACTCGTCAGGTGAGGCGCTAACTTTCTCTGATAGATTAGCGCTGCATGCTTGTGAGCTGAGTTTTTATCATCCAGCCACCGAAAAATTGTTTACGGTGTTTGTGCCATGCGATTTCTATCCAGAGGTTGAGCCTCAAGTTCTGCAACACTTTGAAGCGAGTGAATGCTTACCAGACTACAAAACCTTACCTAAAAATTAAAAAAACGGCCATTCATTGAATGGCCGTTTTCTATAGAAATCTGAATCGATCTTATATCGATAGAGATCATGTTACGAGTTCTGCGGTTTTACCACTAACACATTGATAGGTGAGTTTTGCACGACTTTACTCGCCACCGATCCTAGTACGACTTTGTCCATTCTTGACCGTTTATGGCTTGGCATAATGATTAAGTCGGCACCAAGTTTTGCTGCATACTCAAGGATGGTTGAGTATGGTTTTCCTTCAGCAACATGAACTTTGTAGATAACTTCATCATCGATATGTTGATCAGCAAAAGCTTTCAGCTGGTTTTTAACATCTAGCTTCATCTTGTGAGCCGCATCTTTAGGGAAGTAAGTCGCGACCATAGACATATGAATGCCAGGTAAAACATTCAATAGGTGAACTTCAGCGTTAGAGTGTTTCGCATGCCAAACCGCTAACTCAACGGCTTTATCTGAAAAGCCTTTATCATTTAAATCGACAGGAACAAGGATTTGTTTATACATTATTTATTCTCTTTAAATTGTGCAGCTAACGCTAATCGCTAGCTGCCGCCAATATCCTTTCCAGTAAGAAAGCCGATAGTACCACTTTCTCTATTAAGCGCTTAGTTCATCCTTACGAGCGCGTCTACGTTGGTTTAAGCCTAGTCCAATAAGAAGAAGTAGGGCAGGAACAAAAACCCACTCTTTCATCGGTCTATCTGCATCTTGAATAATGGATTTAATCTCCCAATCGAAATCAATACCAGAAGACTCCGCAGGGCTACCAAACTCAACCATATCAACAATCATTTTGCCATCAACCTGATTTAGCATTAGGCCCATTGACGAAATTCGCTCTTCTGCGCTTACCGCGTAATCATCAAATGGTAGGCGAACCGTTTTCTCAGAGTAGTCGCCTTCAAGGTTTTCACCAGCAACTCTCAGCTCAAGTGATTGTCCTACATTTAGTTTTTCAGTAATTTGAGCTATCTCAACTCCTGGCGAAAGAACTTTTGCAGGGTAAACCATGTCCCACCAAAAACCTGGGCGGAAGAAGGTGAACGTTAGTGCTAATAATAGGACGGTTTCCCACCATTTATTACGTGTAAACCACCAACCTTGTGTTGCGGCCGAGAAAATCAACATTGCAACGACAGATGAGAAGATGGTTAACGCTAAATGCCACCATGTATCAATGCCCATCAAGAGGAGTTGTGTATTAAACACAAACATAAATGGAAGAATGGCCGTTCGAATATCGTAGGTAAAACCTTGAATACCGGTTCGAATTGGGTCTGATTTTGCAATCGCAGCAGCCGCGAACGCAGCTAAACCTACAGGTGGCGTATCATCGGCTAATATCCCGAAATAGAACACAAATAGGTGGACCGCAATGAGTGGAATGATCAGCCCGTGAGCGGCACCTAAAGTCACAATTACTGGCGCCATCAAAGTAGACACAACGATGTAGTTTGCCGTGGTAGGCAACCCCATGCCCAGCACTAAGCTAATAACCGCAGTAAATAGCAGCATTAAAATGATGCTTCCGCCAGAGATGAACTCAACAAAGTCGGTCATGACTAAGCCGATACCAGTCAGCGTTACAACACCGACAACCGTACCCGCAGCGGCAGTTGCGACACCAATACCGATCATATTACGAGCACCAGAGACTAAGCTTTCGAGTAGATCGATGAATCCGGCTTTTACTTGCTCATTGATATCACCCGTTTTAGACATTAGAGCAATTAATGGACGTTGAGTGATCAAGATGAAAATCATGAACACGGTTGCCCAGAATGCAGATAACCCAGGAGAAAAACGCTCAACGGTTAAACACCAGACTAGAACAACAATAGGTAACAGAAAGTGCAAACCAGATTTCACGGTTGGGCCGGGATCGGGTACTTCAGTTAGCTCAGCATTAATATCCATGCCACCTTCCGCTGCATACTTTGCGGATACGCGGATCAGAGCCACATACGAGAGTAATAAAGCAACGGTCACAATCGGGGTTGCTGCCGCGCCAAATACATCTTTCGTCCAACCGACGCCGTAGTAAACCGCAGCACTTATTACACATAAACCAAGGATGGTTCCGGTGAAAGAGAGCAAGCTTTGGATAATTGTTGGTGTGTGGCGACGAGGTAGCCCGGTCATACCTGCTTTACAGGCTTCTAAGTGAACAATATAAATCAGAGCAATGTAAGAAATTAGTGCTGGAAGTAGAGCCGCTTTGATCACTTCTACGTAAGAAATACCCACATATTCCACCATTAAGAATGCAGCAGCACCCATGATTGGTGGTGTTAATTGCCCGTTTGTGGATGCGGCAACTTCAACTGCTCCCGCTTTTTCGCCAGAAAACCCGACACGCTTCATTAATGGGATCGTAAACGTACCAGTGGTGACTACGTTTGCAATTGAAGAACCAGAAACAAGACCGGATAAACCAGAAGCGACAACGGCCGCTTTTGCTGGTCCGCCACGCATATGACCAAGCAGTGAGAAGGCCACTTTAATGAAGTATGCACCTGCACCTGCTCGCTCTAGCATCGCGCCAAAAAGAACAAATAAGAATACAAAAGAGGTTGAAACACCTAGCGCTACGCCAAATACACCTTCAGTGGTTAGCCATAGGTGAGACATCGCTTTATTCAAGCTTGCCCCTTTATGGGCGATAACATCTGGCATGTGAGGGCCGCCAAATGTGTACAGTAGGAATACAGCTGCTACCACCATTAACGGTGGACCTAAAGCTCGACGAGTGGCTTCTAAAAGTAGAACCATTCCTGTAACGGCAGCAACGATATCAAAAGTCGTCGGTGCGCCTGAACGGTCGGCTAATTCGCTATAAAAAAGGTAGATATAAGCCGCTGAAAAACTACCTGCTAGGGCTAGTAACCAATCGACCGCGGGAATGCTATCTCGCGGTGAATTTTTCATTGCAGGGTAGGCGGTGAACGCCAAGAAAATAGCAAAAGTGAGATGGATTGAGCGTGCTTGAGTATCATTAAGTACGGCAAAATCAAAAATAAATGGCAGTGGTGATGCATACCAAAGTTGGAATAGCGACCAACAGAGTGGTACAAACCATAAAATTCTCCCAGAAAGACCGCTCGGGTTTCGCGCACCGGTGTCGGATTGGGCCACCATTTCTTGCACATCTGGAGACGGTGTGTTTGTCTGCGTCATGTACTTTATCCTTATTCTTGATGGTCTAGACTCATCGTTCACGACTTAGAATTCTATTGAGCACCTATCAGTGTAGTAAATAGATGAAAATTTGCTCTGAGTTTCGACTTGTCTTGGGTTTATAACGAAGGTTGGTTTTTCAAATTTAGAAAACCAAAAGTAGTTGTGTTTTGCCGTTATAGTAATTGGAATTAAATTGGCAAAAAATATCTCTGCATTCATCATGCGGAGTAAACAAATAAGGAGGCTGGAGCCTCCTTATTTTAGACGATGACTTGAAAATATTACTTCAAAAGACCGACTTCTTTGTAGTATTTAACCGCACCTGGGTGAAGAGGGATAGATAGACCAGCTTTTACCATCTCTTCTTTCTTCAGGTTTGCAAACGCAGGGTGAAGACGTTTGAAGGTATTAAAGTTTTCAAATACTGCTTTTGCAACATTGTAAGCAACTTCATCAGGAACGTCCGTCGTTGTTACCATCGTTGCGGCAACACCAAAACTGTTTACGTCACCTTCTGTACCGCGATACATACCTGCAGGTACATTGCTGTAGGCGTAGTAAGGGTTGTCAGCAACAATCTTGTCAATTTGAGGACCCGTAGCTGGAACTAGCTTCGCATCACAAGATGTTGTTGCTTCTTTGATTGATCCGTTCGGGTGACCAACCATGTAGATGAATGCGTCAATTTTATTATCACATAGAGCTTGTGAACGCTCAGAACCTTTAAGTTCAGACGCTAGTTTGAAGCTGTCGTTTGTCCAGCCCATCGCATCCATGACAACGCCCATTGTTGCGCGATCACCAGAACCTGGGTTACCGATGTTTACACGCTTGCCTTTTAGATCTGCAACGCCTTCGATACCAGCATCTGAACGAGCAATGATGTTGAATGGTTCTGTGTGAAGAGAGAACATTGCACGCAGTTTTTTGTACGGACCTTGCTCTGCAAATTTACTTGTACCGTTGTAGCCGTGGAACTGCCAGTCAGACTGAACAACACCAAAATCAAGCTCACCCGCACGCATAGTGTTAACGTTGTAAATTGAGCCACCAGTAGATTCTACTGAACAACGAATGTTGTGCTCTTTACGACCTTTGTTCACTAATTTACAAATAGCACCGCCAGTAGGGTAGTAAACACCAGTTACTGAACCTGTACCAATTGTGATGAACTCTTGTGCGTTAACTGCACCAGCACCAATTACTGCAGCTGCAATAGCGCTGACTTTAACAAGTTTGTTAAATGCCATGAATTTTCCTTCCTTATTCATTGTTAGTCCTGAAACAAGTGTAGCTGCTTCTGGAGTTTCCTATCTAAAAACGGCACCTTTTTCAATCCATCTGTTGAAAAAGAGGCTGAATAATAGCAAAAAATTGGTAGATAATTACAAGAATGTTAAAAGTTATAGCTAAATAGTCTAAGTGTATAACAAGAAAATAGCAGAAATGCGATGTTGAAATTCGATGAAAATCAATAACTTGAATTTAGCATGAGACTAGGAGATGAATAGCGTAAGATGTGAGCTAGGTCACAGCGAAAGAGTCTCACAGTGACCTATATAAGAATCAAATAGTTAGCCTGCGTAATCAAACAGATCGCATACTGAGTCGAATAATTGCTCAGTGGTAACGTTGAGAGTTGGAGTAATGAAAATAGTATCATCTCCAGCTACGACACCTAAAATGCCTTCTGACTTACCTAAAGAATCAAGTAAGCGTGCGATAAGTTGAGCGGCACCTGGTCCGGTATGAATAACAACAATCGCATTGTTATGATCAATATCGAGAACAAGTTCACGTAAGGAGCTTGATACCGTAGGGACACCCAACTCAGCAGGTAAGCAGTACACCATTTCCATTTTGGCATTGCGTGTACGAACTGCTCCAAACTTGGTAAGCATCCGAGATACTTTCGATTGGTTGATACTCTCAAAACCTTCATGTTTTAGAGCGTCTACGATCTCACCTTGTGAGCCAAATTTCTCTTCTTTTAGTAAGGCTTTGAAAGCTCGAACTAAGTTATCTTGTTTTTCTGTATTGCGCATAGTTCTGTCTTATATCCCGCTGAGAAAACACATATATCCACAGCCGCGCATTCTGACATAGATATGAGGGATTAACCAAACTATCCCTGAAATCTGTTATTAATATCACTGTAAAACCTTTATAAAATGCTTCTTTCCGTTCGGTGGTATTCCGTTGTGAGATTATTAATTTAAGTTCATAATCTCGTTCTTCTGTGTAGCACGTTTTTATTGCCTATATATTGGTTTGAGCGAGGTCGCAAAGCTGAAGTTAATTGATTGTAATCAGTATGTGATTACTATAATTTTCTATTCATCCAATATACAAAAAACCTACAAATATATTTATAAGAGATCCATTCTCAAGGAGAACTATAATGAAAGTTGCTGTTATTGGTGCCGCTGGTGGCATCGGTCAAGCTCTAGCCCTACTACTTAAGAACCGTCTTCCTGCTGGTTCAGATCTAGCCCTTTACGATATCGCTCCGGTTACACCTGGTGTTGCTGCTGATCTTAGTCATATCCCAACTCCTGTATCGATCAAAGGTTATGCTGGCGAAGATCCAACTCCTGCTCTTGAAGGGGCTGATGTTGTATTGATCTCTGCAGGTATCGCTCGTAAACCTGGGATGGATCGTGCGGATCTTTTTAATGTCAATGCCGGTATCGTTAAGTCTCTGACTGAAAAAATTGCACAAGTTTGTCCAAAAGCTTGTGTTGGTATCATTACAAACCCTGTAAATACTACGGTGCCTATTGCCGCTGAAGTGCTTAAAAAAGCGGGTGTTTATGATAAGCGCCGTTTATTTGGTATCACGACTCTTGATGTGATCCGTTCAGAAACTTTTGTTGCAGCACTGAAAGATAAAGATCCAGGCGATGTTCGTGTTCCTGTTATCGGTGGCCACTCTGGCGTAACGATCCTTCCTCTTCTTTCTCAAGTAGAAGGTGTGGAATTTAGCGATGAAGAAGTGGCTGCACTGACAAAACGTATCCAGAATGCGGGTACTGAAGTTGTGGAAGCTAAAGCGGGCGGTGGTAGTGCGACACTTTCAATGGGACAAGCGGCTTGTCGTTTTGGTCTTGCTCTTGTCAAAGGCTTGCAAGGTGAAGAGAATGTCATCGAGTGCGCTTATGTTGAAGGTGAAGGCGAACATGCTCCATTCTTCGCACAACCCGTTAAGCTAGGTAAAGAGGGTGCAGAAGCAATCTTAAGCTACGGTGAGCTGAGTGAGTTTGAAAAAGCAGCACTAGACGGCATGCTAGAAACGTTAAATGGTGACATTGCGACAGGTGTTGAATTCGCTAAATAGCACTAAAAGATAGCTTTCTATATTGGAAGGCAGTTATTGAATTGAAGTCGGCCTATGGTCGGCTTTTTTATTTTGTGTACGCTAAAAATAAAAAAGCCTATATGACCTCACTGGTGAGAGGTCATATAGGCTTTTTTGTATTTCGAATGACAAAGGAGCGTTTGGTTACGCCTCTTAACTGAACTTACTTGGTTCGATTCACGGCTAAATGAGCAAGGGTAATTAACGCCTGCTTATATTCAGACTCAGGTAGAATCGAGAGTTCAAGAATCGCTTTGTCTGCTTCTTCATGTGCTTTATCAGTGGTGTATTCCAAAGCGTCGGTTTGCTTCATTGTTTCTAGAATTGCATCTAGCTTATCTATGCCATTGGATTGCTCGATAGCTTCTTTAATCATTTCAGCTTGCTCTGGGTTTCCGTGGCGCATTGCGTAAAGCAAAGGAAGAGTAGGTTTGCCTTCTGCAAGGTCATCCCCCACATTTTTTCCCATATCTTCGCCATCAGAGGTGTAATCCATCACATCGTCAATCAGTTGGAATGCAGTGCCTAGGTATTTACCGTAGTTTTGCAAGGCGACTTCAATTTCAGTAGAAGAATCAGTCAAAATGGCCCCAATCTGAGTCGCGGCTTCAAAGAGGCGCGCGGTTTTAGAGTAGATGACCTGCATGTAACTCTCTTCAGTGGTATTGGGATCGTTACAGTTCATTAATTGCAGAACTTCCCCTTCCGCAATGACATTCACCGCTTCACTCATGAGTCCAAGGATCTTTAGTGATCCTAGCCCTGTCATCATCTGGAATGAACGGGTATAGATGAAGTCACCGACTAAAACACTAGCAGCATTACCAAAGGCGGCATTAGCGGTTGCTTTGCCACGTCGCATGTCTGACTCATCAACAACATCGTCATGCAGCAAGGTTGCTGTATGGATGAATTCAATAAATGCGGCCGCTGTCGTGTGCGCTTCTCCCTGATATCCCAAGGCTTTTGCCGATAGTATCGCAAGCAGTGGGCGTAGGCGTTTGCCACCGCCACTCACAATATAAAAGCCTAATTGGTTGATTAAACTTACATCAGAATTGAGTTGAGCTTGAATTGTTTCATTCACTTTTGCCATATCATCGGCAGTAAGCGTTTGGATAGCTTTAAAATCCATTATATACCCGGCTGAGGTTAGACCCTGTAAGGTTTATTTGTTCTATTTAATTTACGAATAGTACACTAAAAAACGTTGATTAATACATCACTAAAGGGCATGATTGCCGCACTTTTCTTTGGCGATTAGCTTTTCGCCAATTATTTTAAAATATGGCTTGTCATAGACGTATGGTTCACGTAGAATCTGCGCCCTATTGATTAGTTTAGCGCACACCCGAGTTGTTCAAATAACAACCATAGGCTGTGCGGAAAAAGCGGAGTAAAATATGTACGCTGTTTTCCAATCTGGTGGTAAACAACACCGAGTAAGCGAAGGTCAAACCCTTCGTTTAGAGAAATTAGACGTTGAAACTGGCGCAACAGTTGAATTTGATAAAGTTCTACTAATTGCAAACGGTGAAGAAATCTCAGTTGGCGCACCTCTAGTAGAGGGCGGTAAAATTACTGCTGAAGTAGTACAACACGGTCGTGGCGATAAAGTTAAAATCGTTAAGTTCCGTCGTCGTAAGCACTCTCGTAAGCAGCAAGGCCACCGTCAGTGGTTCACTGAAGTGAAAATCACTGGCATCAACGCTTAAGTATTAGGAGAGTTCTACAATGGCACACAAAAAAGCTGGCGGTTCTACTAATAACGGCCGCGATTCAGAAAGCAAACGTCTTGGTGTTAAGCGTTTTGGTGGTGAATCTGTTCTTGCAGGTAACATCATCGTTCGTCAACGTGGTACTAAGTTCCACGCTGGCACAAACGTTGGCATCGGTAAAGACCATACTCTTTTCGCTCTTACTGAAGGTAAAGTGAAATTTGAAGTTAAAGGTCCTAAAAACCGTAAATTCGTAAGCATCGATTCTGAGTAATTCTTAGTTTCAAGCTGAATTCAAAAGCCCTGCCTTTAGGCGGGGTTTTTTATTTATAGAGAGAACAAAAAGTAAGATCACTGCTCATAATGATGAGCTTATCTTCCTTTTTGTTCCTTTCGCAGGTGAACAATAGTTTTGAGGTGATCGATCTATTGATTCTCGGATCTGCTAGAATTTATATCATGCTTAGTTGGATGATATTGCAACGCACAAAATGCGGAGTAAAAGATGAAATTTGTTGATGAATCGACAGTAAAAGTAGAAGCGGGCGACGGCGGTAGCGGCGTTGTTAGTTTTTGGCGTGAAAAATTTGTTGCTAAAGGCGGCCCTGATGGCGGCGATGGCGGTGATGGCGGCGATGTTTATATCCAAGCTGACGAGAACCTAAATACTCTTGTTGACTACCGTTTCGAACGTTTCCATAAGGCTGAGCGTGGCACTAATGGTAGCGGCGGTAACTGTACTGGTAAGCGTGGTAAAGACAAAGTATTACGCGTACCTGTTGGTACTCGTGCTGTTGATATCCACACCAATGAAGTGGTGGGTGAAGTTGCTGAACACGGCAAAAAAATCATGGTTGCTAAAGGCGGCTGGCACGGTCTAGGTAACACTCGCTTTAAGTCGTCAGTGAACCGAGCTCCTCGTCAGAAGACTTTAGGTACTAAAGGTGAAGTTCGCGAACTGCGGTTAGAGTTATTGCTACTGGCTGATGTTGGTATGCTAGGTTTGCCTAACGCAGGTAAATCAACCTTTATTCGTTCTGTATCAGCAGCGAAACCAAAAGTCGCCGATTACCCATTTACTACGTTAATTCCAAGCTTGGGTGTGGTGAGTGTCGTTCCTGAGCGTAGCTTTGTTGTTGCCGATATCCCGGGTCTAATTGAAGGCGCTGCTGACGGTGCCGGTTTGGGCATTCGTTTCTTGAAGCACCTTGAACGTTGCCGCGTTCTTCTGCACATGATCGATATCATGCCAATTGATCAATCAGATCCTATTCAGAATGCACTGACGATCATTGATGAGCTAGAGCAATACAGTGAAAAAGTGGCAGAAAAACCTCGCTGGTTAGTGTTCAACAAAGTTGACTTAATGCCTGAAGAAGAAGCTGACAAGATCATTCAAAGTGTTCTTGATGCTCTTGGTTGGGAAGATGAGTACTTCAAGATTTCAGCAGTAAACAAGCAAGGCACTAAAGAGTTGTGCTTCAAGTTGTCTACCTTCATGGAAAATCTACCTAAAGAAGCATTAGTGCTAAGTGAAGACGAAAAAGTTGACTTCATGTGGGATGATTACCATAAAGATGCGATGAGCGGTAAAGACGTCGTAACGGAAGATGACTGGGATGATGAAGATTGGGATGACGAAGAAGATGACGGCCATGTTGTCTACGTTCGTGACTAACTTCAGCTAGTTGACTAAAGCCGCAATGTGAATTGCGGTTTTTTTGTATCTATATCATATCCCGTAAGCTATTTTTCATGCAGACTACTGCTCTTATTGAATAATTGGCCAAATGGAAGGATTCATGGCATCAAAACAGAGAGCAACGTCGCGATTGATTGCTCAAGCAGGGCAAATGTTGTTGGCTCACGGAGCTGAAAGCGCATTAGTTGGTGACATTATGCGTCGAATTGGACTCGCAAGTGGAATGGATGAAGTGGAAGTCGCGCTTTCCGCTAACTCACTTGTGGTAACAACTATGATGGATGATCACTGCATCACAACAACCCGAAGTTGTCCTGATCGTGGGATCAACATGCGAGCGGTCACTCAGATCCAAAGGATCTGCATTATGCTCGAAAAAGGCATTGTAGATTACTCCCTTGCTCAGAAAAAACTGAATGAGATAAGTCCCGAGCGTTATAACCGTTGGCTTGTCGTACTCATGATTGGTTTATCTTGCGCTTCATTTAGTCATTTGGCCGGTGGTGACTGGTCTGTTTTTGCGATGACATTTCTTGCTTCTTCCTCTGGAATGATTGTTCGTCAAGAGATCGGGCATCGACACTTTAACCCTCTAATGAACTTTGCCGCGACGGCTTTTGTGACGAGTGCTATTTCAGCCCAAGCCGTATTGTATAACATTGGTAATCTGCCTGAGATTGTCATGGCTTCTTCTGTATTAATGCTTGTTCCCGGTTTTCCGCTGATTAATGCCGTTGCCGATATGCTTAAAGGGCATATTAATATGGGCATTGCACGATTTGTTATGGCGAGCTTATTAACCTTAGCCACAAGTTTAGGCATTGTTGCAGCAATGAGTTTAACCGGAGTATGGGGGTGGGTTGGATAATGGATTATCAATTGATGGATTTACTTCTCGGACTGCTGAACGATATGTTTTTTGCCGCTATTCCTGCCGTTGGCTTTGCATTGGTGTTTAATGTGCCGCAGAAAGCATTAATTTACTGTGCGCTTGGTGGCTCTATTGGCCACGGAAGTCGCTATTTAATGATGCAGTTCGGTATTCCTATTGAGTGGGCCACCTTTTTTGCAGCCACCATTGTCGGCATGGTAGGTGTCCATTGGTCGCACAAATTTTTAGCTCATCCTAAGGTGTTTACCGTTGCGGCTTTGATTCCTATGGTTCCTGGAGTCTTCGCATTTAAAGCGATGATTGCTATGGTTGAAATTAATCATATGGGGTACACCCCTGAACTCGTCGCCACTTTAATGGAAAACTTTTTGAAGGCGATGTTCATTATCGCAGGTCTTGCGATTGGATTAGCGGTACCAGGGTTGTTATTCTATCGTCGCAGACCCATTGTGTAATCGTATAAAGATTTACCCAATGAGGGAAATAGGTATAATCTGTGTCTCAGAAATTGTAGGGGTATAGAGTTGTGAAAATTAGCTTAATTGCAGCTATGGCTCATGGTGGAAAAATCGATAAGGAAAACGGCTTTTTACCAGAGTCAGGTGACAGAATAATTGGCAAAGAGAATGCCATGCCATGGCATTTGCCTGCTGATTTTTCTTGGTTTAAAAAGCACACTCTAGGTAAGCCAGTAATCATGGGGCGAAAAACTTACAACTCAATCGGTCGTCCTCTACCGGGAAGGTTGAATATAGTTATAAGTAGAGATCCTGAACTAACTATAGATGGAGTAACAGTAGTTACTTCAACTGAAGATGCTCTCAAAGCTGTTGGAATAGTTGATGAGGTTATGGTTATAGGTGGCGGTTCAATATATGAATCCTATCTTCCTATAGCAAATAAATTGTACCTAACATTCATTGAAGCTGAAATTGAAGGGGATACGCGTTTTCCTAATTGGGGATCCGAAGGATGGGTTTGCGTTGAAGATTATTATTACGCCCGTGATGATAAAAATTTATTCGACATGCATTTTGTGATATTAGAGCGTTAACGATACTTGCTTTATTATGATATAAAGCAAGTAATATCTTAAACTTTAGTTAGCTGGCTGAGTAAAAAATTGTTTATCTTCCCATCTGATCATAGTTAAGTGACCACCCCAAACACAGCCTGTATCTAACCCGATGACATCCTCTCCAGAGTATCCTTCAAGTGCAGCCCAGTGACCAAACAGAATAGGCTTTTCAAAGGCGACTCGTTGTGGAAGTTTGAACCAAGGCATAAGCTTGTCGTCATTGAGTTCATTAGGGGGGAGTTTACACTCCATATCTAAACTCATGTCATTAAAGCAGAAACGCATTCTGGTATAAGCGTTAATAATGTAACGGTAACGCTCTATTCCTATAAGTTTGTCATCCCATAAGTCGGGTTTGTTATCGTACATATTCGTGAGTAACCAACGCCACTGGTCACTAGATAACACCTCTTCCACCTCTTTGGCAGCTGCTCTTGCCTGTTCCAAATTCCATTGTGGTGAGACGCCAGCATGGCACATAACAAATTCATCATGTTCAGCTAAAAGAGGCTGTTTACGTAGCCAATGGAAGAGCTCATCTTTATCAGGGGCATCAAAAATATCGGCTGTTCTATCTTTTTCCTTGATCGGATGTATACCAATTGAGATTGCGAGAAGGTGGAGATCATGATTACCAAGCACCACTTTGGCTGCGCTACCTAGTGATTTTACGAATCGCAATGTTTCAAGTGATTTTGGACCACGAGCCACAAGGTCACCCGCAAGCCAAAGCGTATCTTGATTCGTGTCAAAAGAGACCGTATCTAAAAGCTGACGTAATTCATCGTAGCAACCCTGTATATCTCCAACGACATATGTGGACATAAATGGCTCTCTATCTGGCGTTAATTTAGGATGTTGGGAATCGCTAAGCGGAATGGATCAATTTCAGCAGCAAACTCTTGCCCGTGCTCATCACGCATGATGTATTTTCCTTGCATGACTCCAACAGGGGTTTCAATTGCCGTTCCGCTGCTATAGCTATACTCGTCGTTTGCATCAATAAATGGTTGTTGGCCAACCACACCATCCCCTTCAATCACAAGCTGCTTTCCATTGGCATCGGTGATCAGCCACTGACGGCTAATAAGTTGAACCGTTTGAGTGCTGAGGTTTCGGATAGTCATTAAATAAGCAAATACGTAGCGTTTCTGTTCTGGCTGAGATTGCTCTTCAATGTATCTGGTTTGAACTTGGCACTTTATACAAGGGATGGATACGTCCATGTCATTCTCCTATAAAGGGGATTGCTAGCCGATAGAAAAAGGGTTCTAAATCTAATTTAGAACCCTTTATTTTAATTTGAAACGGCGTGATTATCTTCAAGCCAGTTTGCCATATCAACAAACTGTTTTAGCGTTAAATTCTCTGGACGCATACTAGGGTTAACGCCCAACTCTTCCAAAATTTCTGTACTAAGAAGTGTTTTGTAGCAATTACGAACCGTTTTACGACGCTGGTTGAAACCTTCGCGACATACGCGATCTAACCATTTTAGGTTCTTCGCAGGGTAAGGTAACACTTCGTATGGCATTAAGCGCACGACAGCTGAATCCACTTTTGGTGGTGGGATGAATGCCGTTGGCGGCACTTCCAGAACCGGAACCACTTTACAAAAGTATTGTGCCATTACGGTTAAACGACCATAAGCTTTACTGCCAGGGCCGGCCGCTAAACGGTTCACCACTTCTTTTTGTAGCATGAAGTGCATATCTTGAATATCTTTATGAAACTCAAAGAGATGGAACATTAGAGGCGTTGAAATGTTGTATGGCAAGTTACCAAAAATACGCAGTTTGTTATTTGGTTTCACTAACTGTTCAAAATCGAAACGCATAGCATCACCTTCATGAATGGTCAGTTTATCTGCCAATTCAGGGTGGTTGCGAAGGCGTTCTGCGAGGTCTCGGTCAAGCTCGATAACTGTAAATTTATCAACTTCACGACCAACAGGCTCAGTGATGGCACCAAGTCCAGGACCAATTTCCACTAGGTTTTGACCTGGAAGTGGGTTGATAGCTGATACGATACCGTCAATGATATAAGGATCATGAAGGAAGTTTTGACCAAAACGTTTACGCGCTTTGTGTCCTAAGTGGACATCATTTCTCATTGTTTATTCTCTACTAATTCAATCGCGTGCGTGAGCGCTGTTCTAAAGCTCCCTGTATCCGCTTGGCCTGTCCCAGCCAAATCTAAAGCAGTACCGTGGTCTACCGATGTTCTGATAAAAGGCAGTCCAAGAGTAATGTTTACTGAGCGACCAAAGCCTTTGTATTTCAATACAGGCAGTACTTGATCGTGATACATTCCTAAAACAGCATCTGCATCTTGCAAATACTTGTCATTAAAGATGGTGTCTGCTGGCAATGGACCAATCAAATTTATACCATCTTGTTGTCGAATTTTATCTAGCGTTGGAGTGATCGTTTCGATCTCTTCACGTCCTAAACAGCCATCTTCTCCTGCATGCGGGTTTAAGCCACACACGTAGATTGATGGGTTTTCTATAGCAAACTTCTCGACTAAATCTTGATGCAAAATCTTGATGATTTTCTCAAGGCGTTCTTCCGTGACCGCTTTCGAGACGTAAGCGAGTGGGATATGAGTTGTAACCAGTGCAACTCGCAATCCTTCGGTCGCCAACATCATCACCACTAGTGGTGTATTGGACTTTTCAGCAAAAAACTCAGTATGGCCGCTAAAAGCGACGCCAGCTCGGTTAATTACTCCCTTGTGAACAGGGCCGGTGACAATAGCATCAAATTCATCATTCATACAGCCTGTAGCGGCTCTTTCTAATGTATTTAATACGTAATGTCCATTCGCTTCATCTAAAGCTCCGGCGACGACAGGTGCCGCCAAGGGTAGATGATCAACAATCAAAGAGCCTGCTTTTTGTGGCTGAGCGGCTAACGTTGAGTCATAATCGATGAGTTCAACATCAATATTTAGCTCACGAGCTCTTTGATTTAATAAGTTTTTATCAGCACATACGACAATTTGATGAGTCCAAGATTCTCGTGACAATGCAAGTACGAGATCTGGTCCTATACCTGCTGGTTCACCAGCGGTTACGACTATGCGTCGAGTAATTGCCATTATTGCTCCTTAGCTTCAGCCATTTCAACAAATGCACTCGCACGAATTTCTTGCATCCATGCCCCTGCTTCTTCGTTAAATTTGCGATTGAAAAGGATGCGGTATGCTTTGTTTTTCAATGCTGCATCGGTTTTGTCGACTTCTCTGCGATCAAGAACTTCCACAATATGCCATCCATGAACCGTTTTAAATGGTTCGCTGATTTTGTTGACTGGCAATGTTTCTATTTGATGTTTGAATTCTGGAACATAAAGATCTGGCGTTTGGTATCCCAGCTCACCATTTTGAGCAGCAGAACCAGGGTCTTGGCTATATTGTTGAGCAAGATCTGCAAATGTAGCTTCTCCAGAATTGATACGTTGCGTGATGTTTAATAGCTCTTTCTTAACACCTTCATCGCTAAGGATTAAGGTCGGCTTAATCAATATATGACGAGCATTCACTTCCGTAACGGCAACAGTCTCTAGCCCTTTAATGTCTTCAATTTTTAGGATATGGAAGCCGACACCACTTCTAAATGGGCCGATGATGCTGCCTTTATTCTGTAGCTTAATTTGATCGGCAAAGATCGTTGGCATCTCTTCTTTACGCATCCAACCCCAATCACCGCCTTGTAGCGCTTTTGGGCCTTTAGAGTAGGTGTAAGCCATTGTGCTGAAATCAGCGCCATTCGCGAGTTTTTCTGCAAGTTGATTTGCTTGTTCTTTGATCTCTGACTTCTCTTGCTGGT
Organism: Vibrio clamense; assembly: GCF_050337905.1. Classification (NCBI taxonomy): domain Bacteria; kingdom Pseudomonadati; phylum Pseudomonadota; class Gammaproteobacteria; order Vibrionales; family Vibrionaceae; genus Vibrio; species Vibrio clamense. The sequence goes on from NZ_JAKJTJ010000024.1 coordinate 67,449, forward strand.
CATTAAATCGTAGCTGAATATGGCCAATTTTGTATTGTACGGTTGCATTCGTTTCTTGAGCTAGGATATTCGCAAGGTTATCCACTTCCGCTGGAAGAATGTTAATGCGGCGGCGAACCAGTGCATTACGCGCTTCACTGGCTGCGATTTCTTTACGAACTTGCTCGCGAAACGCAGGGTAGCTTAACCCTTCAGCCGCAATAGAAGCGCTGAGTTGTTCAATGGTTTGGTTATTCTCTTTTGCAATTTCAGCAATCGCTTCGTTCAGACGGTTATCATCAATACGAACCCCAATACGATCGGCTTCTTGGGTTTGAATTGTATCGAGAATGAGTTTCTCAATAACCTGTTCACGTAATACAGCTTCGCTTGGTAACGTTTGGTTGTTTTTCTTCGCATTGGCACGCAGTGTCTTCAGTGATGCATCAATATCGCTCTGCAATACGACACTTTCATTGACAATAACCGCCACTTTATCAAGCTCGACAGGGGCAGCATTCGCTTGTGCCATATTAAGAGTTGCCAATAGACTCAATAGAGTACATTTCCACGATTTCATTCAAAGTCTCATTTTGTTGGGGCTTACCTCATTAGAAGTAAGCCAAAATAGTAATTTAGTTAATACTTAGAGCATTAATTGTTTAGATAAAAAGGTCTACCGTAAGTGATCGCATTATCTGAAGTATCAATATCTCTTAATTCAGTTCGGGCTGAGCTGTTGGTTGCAAAACCTTCAATACCAAAGTTGATGCCAATGTTGTTTTCATAATCAGGTTTTGAGCCTTCAGAGCCAATGACTGCTTTATTCCAGCCTCGAATCTGATTTGAGTAAGTGAAGGCGATATACCAACAATCAGAGCGGTAACGCAAATTGGCTAGCCACTCAAGTTCCACATCTTCAGTCAGATCATGGTAATACTGACCGCTAATCGTCCATTTAGAATCAATATTGTAAGCGCCTAATATCCCAGCTTGAGATATACCATCTTTTGTCACTTTGTTTAGGTCAGTAAACTCAATGGTATCTTCAATGTACTCTTTGGTTACGTAGCGATAGTTTGTCTGGATAAAGCCCTTTTTAAATTGGTATTCAAAAGTGCTGTTAGCCAGTTGCATTGAACCTAAGTCAATGTCGTACTGCATGCCACCATGATAAAATAGGAAGTCATCATAGTTAAAATCGGTTTCAATCGCCCATGATGAATAGTTGGATGATGACTCTTCATTCGACGCGATTTTAGTGGTCTTATCGATGTAGTAAATCTGACCAAATGAGATATTCAGACGCTCTTTGTAGCTCTCATCAAAAAAGCGAGTACTTGCGCCATAGCTGACTTGGTTTGCGGGTGCGACTTTATCAACACTGCTGTATTTACGACTGCGGAACAGTCCGTAATAGTCGGTTTGTAGCAGAGTTGTATCGTAGTTATAAATATTGGTTTGATCTTCATCTGGTACATATAAGTATTGAACTTGTGGCTCTAAACTTTGTACATAGCCATCAAATATTTGAGTTTCACGCTCTAGATAAATTCCTGCATGAGTTCGAAACTCTGGAATGACGCGAGAAACTCTCTCATCTAAGCTATTTTTTAGATTGTTGGTATCTTGTGTGATGCTATCTAGATCTTGCTGATAGTAGGTTGCTAAGACTCGAGCTTCGGTTGTCCAACTCGCCCATGTATTTGATAGGGGAATGGTAATTCCGGGCTCTATATGAGCACGAGTAGCCGATGGTTTGGCTTTGTCATTAGTATCAAAGCGGCTAACTTGACTCTTTAGATCAAAGTTAACGTAGTTCCCCCAAAGAGGTGTGTAATAATTAAAGCCAACCTGCGGCAGTAGTCGGTAGGGTGAACTATCGTCAACTAAGACTTGGAAGTCACGAACTTGCAGCGACATATCCCAAAATTGTGAACGATAAAATACCGCGCCTTCTTGCATGAGTTGGCCATCTTCACGCTTACCAATATCAGAGTCTAAATCACGGAAATAATCGTTATCACTGACTTGAGAGTAGTCTGCCATGACCCTCCAGTTGCTATTGATAATACCGTCGTGTTTATATTGAAAAGCCCAACGCTCACCTGGGTCGGTATATTTTCTATCTGAACCTAAATATTCGGTTTTGATCTCGCCTTCACCAAATCCATCGGTTAGGTAGCGGAAGTCAGCATCAAACTTTGTTCCACGCTCTTGCATATAAAGCGTGGTAATGGTGGCATCATAATCCGGAGCAATATTCCAATAAAATGGCATCTCAAATTCAAAACCATCACTAGAACCATAAGCGATGCTTGGGAATAAGAAGCCCGTCTTTCTTGTATTACCGATTGGTACCGTTATATAAGGGGCATAGAAAATAGGGACATCGAGCACTTCAAATCTTGGGTGATAGAATGTGGCACTTTCTTCGTTTTGATCGACTTTGATTTCAGATGCGACCATGCGCCACGAATTGTCACCATCGGGACATGAGGTGATAGAACCGTCTTGTAATTGGTAAACCGCTTTACCTGTTTTTGAGATATAAACGGCATCCCCACGACCTTGTTGGCAAACAAAGTTATATTGAGTATTTTCTAATTCAAACTCATTGCTGGCTAAATCGCTAGTTACGCGGGCCGAATTGGCTTCAAATTGCCCATCAGTAAAATGCACGTTACCTTCAGCTATTGCAATGTTATCTTGTTGATGCAGTGTGATTTTATCGGCAGAAATAACCTTCTGGCCTTGAGTGATTTTGACGTCACCAGAGTATGAAGCTTTATCGCCATTAATCGCTTCTAAGCTATCGGCAGTGACAACAATAGGCTCTTGATTCGCATTAGAATTGACAGAAGAGTCGATCAAACATTGATCTGTAGAGGGCATTTCCTGCACACTATCAGTTGCGGTAGTTTCTGCCTGGGCGGTTGGCACTAACAAAGCGGCGCTAATAGAAGCGGCTAAAAAGGTGCGGGAAAAACATTGCATTGAATTGAACTATCCTTTGTCACTAACTTAGCGGTTGTTTAACATACAACCGAAATGAGAAAAAATTATCTCCCTTATGATAAAGGAAATAAATGCATCCAGCACTATAAGACCACATTACTCCTAAAAAATTCATAGATAGAGAACACATAATGCAGATTTTTGGCAAAATTCTTGGCGCCTTTTTTGGTTTTTTATTTGGTGGCCCGTTGGGCGCCATGTTCGGACTTTTTCTAGGTCATCAATTTGACAAAGCTCGTCGCTTAAATCAGGCCGGCTTTAGAACGGCTGGTTTTGGTTCAGGGCCAAGCCAAGTGGAGCGTCAGAACGAGTTCTTTAAAGCCGCATTTTCGGTGATGGGACATGTAGCAAAAGCAAAAGGCCAAGTTACACGTGAAGAGATCCAATTGGCTTCAACCATGATGGAGCGCATGAATCTTCATGGCGAACAACGGAAAGCGGCGCAAGATGCATTTCGTGATGGTAAAGAGTCAGATTTCCCTTTAGATGAAGTGCTACAACGCGTCCGTGTTTCGACGGGAGGGCGTTTTGATTTAATGCAGTTCTTCTTAGAATTGCAAATCTCCGCCGCATTTGCAGATGGTCAACTAGATCCGAGTGAGCGCAGTGTTTTACATAAAATAGCGCAAGGTCTTGGATTTTCTGCTGAACAACTAGAACGTCGTTTGCACATGCAAGAGGCCGCGTTTCGTTTTCAGCAGGGCGGTGGTCAACAAGGTGGGCATGGCCAGCAAGGTAATTGGCAACAAGCCTCACAAGCAAGTCAATTGGCAGATGCCTATAATGTACTAGGTGTGAGTGAAGATGCTGAGCCAAAAGAGCTTAAACGTGCTCACCGTAAACTGATGAACGAACATCACCCTGATAAGTTGATGGCGAAAGGCTTACCACCAGAAATGATGAATGTTGCAAAAGAGAAAGCACAAGAGATCCAAAATGCTTATGACTTAATTAAAAAAGTGAAAGGTATTAAATAGCAAGGAGCTATCTATGTATAAGGATGTACTGACGTTTTGGTTTGAAGAGTTGACTCCCGCAGATTGGTTCAGTCGTAGTGATGAGCTGGATTCTTGTATTCAGCAGCGCTTTGGGGGTTTGTTGATTCAAGCTGCTCAAAGTGAGTTGTTTGACTGGAGGGATAGTGCGGAAGGGCGTTTAGCAGAGATCATTGTTCTTGATCAGTTCTCGCGCAATGTATATCGAGATACTGCACAAGCGTTCTCTGCTGACCCACTTGCATTAGGATTAGCTCAAGAGGCGATTGCGCAAGGCTGTGATCAACAACTGACGGCGATTCAGCGTAGTTTTTTATACATGCCTTTCATGCATAGTGAATCATTAAAAATTCATCAACAAGCGGTGACGCTGTTTGAATCGAATGGTCTTGAAGGGAACGTTGAATTTGAACATAAACACAAAGTGATTATTGAGCGTTTTGGGCGTTACCCTCATCGTAATGATGTTTTAGGTCGCCCTTCAACGGCTGAAGAGGTTGAGTTTTTAACCCAACCGAACTCTCGCTTTTAATGGTTGCAGTCGTACGCTCATTCTTTCGTACTTACTTTTTATTTAGGTTCCAATCGTAGTCGTAAGTGATCTTTCCTTTGAAATCGGCAAGATCATTTCGATAGGTAACTAAGTGCTTAAATAATACCTCTTCTGAACCAAAATCCTCAATGAACCAGTCATATATCGAAGAGAGCTGTAAGTTCTTACCTTGTCGCAAGACACCTTTGTCACTATTAATGTATTGAGTCGCTGCGAGCTCAAGCAGTTGTTCGGCATTGTCGGCGCGGAATGCTGTAGCTTGTAAATTTGGACAACCTAAACTGGCGCAATTAACGGCATAATGGGTACGTGGATCTTGCCAGATTGGACGCAAGATTCGGTGTTCAATATCATTTAAGGTCAACGTTTTTCCTGCAACCGTCGTGATGTCCTCTCCCCAAGGTCCAAAACTGAAGAACCCACCAAGCTTGGTTATTGACTCTATCGGGTAATTTTCGATGATGATGTTGACGGTTAGGGCGTTATAGAAGTTGATCCAATAGGCATATTGTTCGTCTTTTGAATAGTGGCGAGGATCCAGTGATGCGAGTTGCTTTAGATAATTCGTGAGTTTGTTTTGATCGGCAATAGTCACTTTGTCATACGAAAAAAGGGTGTTTTCACCTTCAACGCTCAAGTATTGATTTAAAATCTCCTGCCAAGATTGATGAGGTATTTTGGCTGTGTTTGTTTCGTCACTTTGATTCCAATAAGACCACAAGTCAGATTTTGGCGCCGCAAGGCTAGAGGTGGAGAAGAGAATGATGAGGATGGATAAAATGTATTTCATTGAAGGCTCCACTAGAAATTTGAATGATACAGCTTAACTTATCAGACCTTGTCGCTTCGTATTATATTTCAAGTTAAACAAGAAAAAGGTGAGCCACATACATGGCTCACCTTTATCGCTATTCTTACCTTTAAAACGATGACTGAATTATCTATTTTAAAAAGTTAGGAATAGTGGTTTCGTATTGATCAATCTTATCCGCGTGTTGCAGCGTTAAACCAATATTATCTAACCCATTTAATAAGCAGTGGCGACGGAATTCATCAATCTCAAAAGAGTATTGCTTACCATTCGCTGTGACTAACATGGCTTCCAAATCTATTGTAACTTTAGCCCCTTCGTTTGCTTCGATAAACTGGAATATTTCATCGACTTCAGATTCCGTTAAGCGAACGGGTACCATTTGGTTATTGATGGAGTTGCCGTAAAAAATATCAGCAAAGCTTGGGGCGATCATCACTTGGATGCCGTAATCCGCGAGTGCCCAAGGTGCGTGTTCACGCGAGGAGCCGCAACCAAAGTTTTCACGAGCAAGCAGAACCGTAGCGCCTTGATAGCGAGGGGCATTCATCACAAACTCTGGATTAGGTTGTTCACCTGCATCATCAAGAAAACGCCAATCGTGAAATAGGTGTTTACCAAAACCAATGCGATTTACTTTTTGTAAAAATTGCTTTGGTATGATGGCATCCGTATCAATGTTTGCCGTATCTAAAGGAACGACTAGACCTGTATGTTGCTTAAAACCTGACATAGTAAATTCCTTTTATGCGTGTTCAGTAATGGTGCGAATATCAACAAAGTGACCCGCAATTGCGGCAGCCGCAGCCATCGCTGGACTGACTAGGTGAGTTCGACCATCACGGCCTTGGCGACCTTCAAAGTTACGATTAGATGTTGATGCACAACGCTCCTGTGGGCCTAATCGGTCGTTGTTCATGGCAAGACACATAGAACAACCCGGTAGACGCCATTCAAAGCCAGCTTCTTTAAATATCACATCCAAACCTTCTTTTTCTGCTTGTGCTTTTACTTGTTCAGAACCTGGAACAATCAGAGCTTGCACATGAGCCGCCACTTTATTGCCCTTGGCTACAGCCGCCGCCGCGCGCATGTCTTCAATACGTGAGTTAGTACATGAGCCAACAAATACTTTATCGACATTGTAATCAGACAGAGATTTACCCGCTTCAAGCCCCATGTAAGCTAATGCTTTTTCAGCAGACGCTTTTTCTACTGGGTCAGCAAAACTCTCAGGTGCAGGGATTGGTTGATCAACGGCAATCACTTGGCCCGGGTTTGTGCCCCAAGTCACTTGCGGTTTAATCTCTGAGGCATCAAGGGTGACTACCGCATCAAATTCTGCGTCATCATCCGTTTTTAGTGAAGACCAGTACTCGATAGCTGCCGTTAAATCTTCCCCTTGAGGTGAAAATTTACGGTCAGTGATGTAATCAAATGTGGTTTGGTCTGGTGCAATTAAACCGGCTTTAGCGCCTAGCTCAATTGCCATGTTACATACCGTCATACGACCTTCCATCGTTAGATCGGTAATGGCTTCACCGCAAAATTCAACCACGTAGCCTGTACCACCCGCAGCGGTTGTTTTGCCGATGATGGCAAGAACGATATCTTTTGCGGTAATGCCTTCAGCAACTTTGCCTTTAACTTCGATTTTCATGGTTTTAGCACGCGCTTGTTTTAGCGTTTGTGTCGCTAATACGTGCTCAACTTCAGAGGTACCAATACCAAAAGCCAAAGAACCAAATGCGCCGTGGGTTGCTGTGTGTGAATCACCACAAACAATCGTCATACCCGGTAAAGTGATACCAAGCTCTGGCCCCATAACATGAACAATACCTTGGTATTTATGGTTGAGATCGTAAAGGGTTACGCCAAACTCTTCACAGTTTTTAGACAGTGTTTCCATTTGGATACGAGCCATTTCACCAGAGGCATTAATGTCTTTGGTTTGGGTCGATACGTTATGATCCATGGTTGCGAAAGTTTTACCGACTTGGCGAACTTTACGGCCTTTTTCACGTAGGCCATCAAACGCTTGTGGTGAGGTCACTTCGTGCACCAAATGGCGATCGATGTATAAAATTGGGTTTTCACCTTCTGCTGCAACGGCAACATGGGCATCGTAAATTTTTTCGTATAATGTTTTTGCGTTAGACATTGCTTCTTCCTTGAATTACGAATTCAAAATGTATTCAGCGATTTTATCGCCCATTGCTGAGGTCGTTAGGGCTGGCTTATCACCGGCTAGATCCGCCGTAAGTTCCCCAGCTGACAGCGCTTTAGATACGGCAGCTTCAATGCTTTGTGCTGCTTCTTCTTCACCTAGGCTGTAACGTAACATCAGTGCTGCAGATAAGATCTGAGCTACTGGGTTTGCGATGTTTTTACCTGCGATATCAGGCGCTGAACCGCCAGCAGGTTCATACAGACCAAAGTTGCTTTCATTCAAACTTGCAGAAGGAAGCATTCCCATTGAACCTGTGATCATCGCGCACTCATCAGAGATGATGTCACCAAAGATGTTTGAACACAGCATCACATCAAATTGAGAAGGATCTTTGATTAGCTGCATGGTCGCGTTATCAATATACATGTGGTTTAGTTTTACATCTGGGTAATCTTGAGCGATCTCTTCGACCACTTCACGCCATAAAATTGAGCTTTGTAGAACGTTGGCTTTATCGATTGAGTAGACGTTCTTATTACGTAGACGAGCCGACTCAAAAGCAATTTTGGCGATGCGTTCAATTTCATAACGGTGATAAATTTCAGTATCAAATGCTTTCTCGTTTGGCCCTTCGCCTTCACGACCTTTTGGCTGACCAAAGTAGATACCACCAGTCAGTTCACGAACCACCACGATATCAAAACCACGCTCTGAAATGTCTGCACGCAATGGAGAGAAGTTTTCTAATCCTTTATGGATCTGGGCTGGACGAAGGTTACAAAACAGTTGGAAATGCTTACGTAAAGGTAGTAGAGCACCACGTTCCGGTTGATCGTTTGGTGGAAGGTGCTCCCACTTAGGACCACCAACAGAACCAAATAATACGGCATCAGATTCTTCACAGCCTTTCACAGTACTTTCAGGAAGTGGACAGCCGTGGTTATCAATCGCAATACCGCCAACATCATGTTGTTCGCGAGAGAATGAAATCGCGTGTTTTTTCTCAATGGCATCCAGTACTTTATGCGCTTGTTCCATCACTTCTGGGCCAATACCATCGCCCGGTAAAATGGCAATCTTGTATGTTTTATTCGTCATGTTAATCCTTTAATCTTTTTATTTAACTTGGTCAGCCAGGGGAGAGTTTACTTCCTCTGACTTAAAATTATTGTCTGCTTCTTCTAAACTGCGGCAATCTTCTTTTGTTTCATTTCAGCAATTTGATCTGCTCGGTGAATGCTATTGATTACATGCAGTAGTGCTTGGCCAGACGCTTCGATAATATCGGTCGCTAAGCCAGTACCGTGATATTTACGACCTTTATAGTTAGCAATGATATCGGCTTGGCCTAAACCATCCTCACCCTCACCTTTCGCGGTTAGGTGGAACTTGTCCAATACGATTTCGTAACCCGTTAATTTGTAAATACACTGGTAAAGAGCATCAACGGGACCATTTCCGACAGCGGCTTCGCATTTTTCTTCATCACCACATAATAACTTGATGCTGGTGGTCGCCATGACACTGCCTGATTGCACACTTAGATAGTTCAGCTTATAGAAATCATCTTCATCACGAAGGTTAGCGAAATGCATTAATGCTTCTAAATCATAATCAAAGACTTGGCCTTTACGGTCGGCCAGTTTCACGAAATCAGCGTAAAGCGTATCGAGGTTATACTCTTCTTCTTTGTAACCCATCCCATCCATGTGGCTCTTAACAGCTGCACGGCCAGAACGACTGGTTAGGTTCAACGCTTGGTTTTTCAGACCAATCGACTCTGGAGTCATGATCTCATAAGTATTTTTATTCTTAAGCATGCCATCTTGGTGGATACCAGAAGAGTGGCTAAAAGCGTTCGCCCCAACAATGGCTTTATTGCTTTGAATTGGCATATTGCACAGTTGACTGACTAGCTTGCTGGTGCGGTGGATTTCATCATTTTTAAGCCCTGTTCGAACCCCTAGAAACTCAGAACGGGTTTGAAGGATCATTGCAATCTCTTCTAATGAACAGTTACCCGCACGCTCGCCAATACCATTGATGGTGCCTTCTACTTGGCGAGCCCCGGCTTGAACCGCCGCAATAGAGTTAGCAACCGACATGCCTAAATCATCATGGCAGTGAACCGAAATGATGGCTTTATCGATGTTCGGTACGCGGTTGAATAGCTGCTGGATAATGCCACCAAACTCATTAGGAACCGTGTAGCCAACCGTATCTGGAATGTTGATGGTGTTAGCGCCAGCATTAATCGCCGCTTCAACCATGCGGCAAAGATTATCGATCGGTGTACGACCAGCATCTTCGCAAGAAAATTCCACATCATCGGTATAGTTACGAGCGTGTTTTACCGCTTTGACGCCCATCTCGACAACGTCATCATAGCTGCGACGAAGCTTATCTTGAACATGAACCGTCGAGGTTGAAATAAAGGTGTGAATACGGAACGCTTCTGCCACTTTTAACGCTTCGGCAGCGGCATCAATATCTTTGGCGACAGCACGAGACAAACCACAAATACGGCTGTTTTTGATATTTCTCGCGATAGTTTGGACGGATTCAAAATCGCCAGGTGAAGAGACTGGAAAACCGGCTTCGATTACATCGACACCCAGTCGTTCAAGCGCATAGGCAATTTGCAGTTTTTCTTTCACTGTCAAACTGGCGGAGAGTGCTTGTTCGCCATCACGTAATGTGGTGTCGAAAATGATGACTTGATCGTTCATGAGTGCTTCCTTCTTCCGATGTAGACCGTTTACTTCCATAGAATAATTTTAAGGTAATCGTTGGTTTTATATGCGTAGCACGCTTAAATTTTTACCGTTATAAAAAAACCCGCATCAAGTGCGGGTTTCTAGAAATTGTGTACATATTCGCCGTTCACAACCTACCCGCGTGCATTGCTCACGATCAGGAGGAGGTTCAGTAGAAGTGGCGAAGTTAACATCATTACACAAGTATCCTTAAAATTTGTTAACCACATATTTACCGTAAATTTCATTAAGCGTCAAACAAGAAAATCTATTATCCTCCTCACACTTAGAAGGGAATCTTTGCAATTGACTCTTGTGGGTGCTTTATTTGGTGTTTTATGCTGATTATTCCAATGTCTTCCTGCTGATGATGTCACGTGATTTTATATATGCAGGTTAATATTTTATATGTAGAGTTGGTTTATTGTTAACAAGAGAAAGAGAGGAAAATAGACGATAGGCGTGTTGAGTTAATGACCACTAAATTAACATTGTCCGTTTCTATGAGCTTGGTTCTATTAATTAATCATTTGATTGATTAGTGTTGAATTAATCTCCTGCTTATTTGATTCATTTCTACCTATAATTAATCGCATGATTAATTGAGTAGAGAAGGGCGGTCGTGACAACGAGAAAAGCAGGGAGACCTCAGCAAGATGTGGATGTTAGAGCGCTGTTGATTCAGCATGCTCGTGATCTGTTTGTGGTTCAACCTTATGACAAGGTATCAACTCGCCTCATTGCAGAACGCGCGGGCGTCAACATCGCAATGATCCGGTATTATTTTGGTAATAAGGCGGGGTTGTTCGAAACCATGTTGCGAGAAACATTACGCCCGATGCAGTTACAGATGAATAAGTTAGTTCAAGATAGCAACCAAGAGAACTTTCTAGACTTGATGCGAACTTATTATAAAGAGATGGTTAAGGTACCGAAGTTTCCCCGTTTGATTGCCCAAGTGATGAATATGCCGCCCTCTGAAATGCAAAGGGAGTTACTAGAAAAAGTATTCCTTGATGTGACGAAACCGGCTCAAGATGTCATTTTTGACAAGCTTGTTGAACGTGGTGTACTGAAACCCGGAATGGATCCCAAGCTATGTCGGGTCTCTTATATAAGCTTAATGGTTTTTCCCTTTATCGCTCCTCCCCCTCTACTTGCTTTTCATGGCATCGAAATCAATGAAGAATTTCTAAATCGATTACTCGAACATAACATCAAATTGATGACTCATGGTTTTATCCAAAAAGATAATATTCAAGGACCAGAATAATGAAAGTGAACCGCAAATTTCTTTTCTTCCCTGCGTTAGCGGTAGGTGTTGTCGTTTTAGTACTGGCGATTAATTTACGCCCTGATTTACCGACAAACCCTGCCACCGATAGAGCCCGACTCGTGGATACGATGCCGTTAGAACTTAAATCCATGGCTCCTGTCGCTATTGGTTATGGCAAAGTGACGCCTAAATTTGAGTGGAAAGCGATCGCAGAAGTCACAGGGAAGGTGGTGTATCGTCACCCCAATTTAGAGAAAGGCCAGGTACTTCCGAAAGATACTGAAATTATCAGAATTGATCCCCTAGATTACGAATTAAAGTTGACCCAAGCTCAAGCGGATCTGAAGTCAAGCCAGACTCAATTAGCGAAACTGTCGTTAGAAGAGCGAAACTTGCAACAAACGCTTGGAATCGAACAAAACCGTTTGTCATTGAGTAAACAAGAGTTAGGACGTATCGAAAATTTGCGTAAGAAGGGTCTCTCTTCTCAGTCTGATGTGGATCAACAGACGCAAAGCTATTTATCCCAGCAAAAACTCGTCCAAGATATGAAGAATCAACTACAGCTTTTTCCTGACGAGCAGAAAGTTGCGCAAGCTGTTGTTAGAGTGAATCAATCGAAGGTCCAAGAAGCCCAGCGTTCATTAGATAAAACATCGATCCGCTTACCTCGTTCTTTACGAATCGCCAGTGTGGATATCGAGATAAACCAAGTGGTGAACTTACAGCAAACGATGGTGGTAGGGCATGGAATGGATGTAATGGAAGTGGAAGCACAACTTTCGATTCATGATATGCATACCCTTGCTTCAAGTGTTGGTTCGTTTACTCGCGATGATGCAGGTATTCCTAAACCGGATATGGCGTTCATTAACGCAGAAATTGAATTGAACAGTGGTAATTTAAAAGCCATTTGGCCTGCGAAAGTTGCACGTATCAGTGAAACGGTTGATGTGAATCAAGCGACTGCTGGTGTCATTTTAGAAGCGACGCAAAATTACGCCGATCTGACGCCGGAAAGTTTACCGCCTTTAGTCAATGGGATGTTTGTGCAAGCGACCATTGAAGGTCAGCAGCAACCAAGCTGGGTGATTCCTGAAAGAGCATTGCATGGCAATCGCATCTACCTTATGAGCCCTGAATCTCGATTGGAAATCCGAACGATTGAAGTGTTGTATCGCAGAGATAACCAAGTCGTTATCAATGGGGATATCGAACAAGGAGAGCGCTTGGTTCTGAATGATCTTCTTCCTGCGATTGATGGAATGATGCTACGCGAAGCGACGGTGAACTCAGTCAATAGTACAGGAGCGAATCAAGTAGGAGACGAGTCATGATCCGTTTTTTCTCTCGCCATCCAACGGCCGCAAACTTATTGATGCTGGGTTTGCTCGTACTTGGTATCACATCTTTATCGACGATCAAACGTGAAACCTTTCCAGAGTTTGATCCTCCATACATCATGGCGAGTGTTATCTATCCCGGAGCCTCCCCTCAAGAAGTTGAGGAGAGCTTATGTGTACGTATGGAAGATTCGGTGGATGGCTTAGCTAATATTGAAGAGACTCAGTGTGAAGCGGTTGAAGGTTCGGCTCGGTTGATCTTAAAGTTGAACGAGAAAGCAGACATCGGGCGAATGCTGGTGGATGTTCAAACTCAGATCAACTCAATCAATGATTTTCCCACTGAGATCGAATCACCAATGGTTCAAGAGCTTGACTGGAATGAGCCCGTTGTTGATGTTGCGATCACAGCCGATACCAGTTGGCCAGAGTTAAAGGCTTATGCTGAAGATCTTAAACGTACCATGAAGCTTGATTATGGCGTCTCTTTGGTGTCGGTTAGTGGCTTTTCAGATCACCAGTATCGTGTAGAGCTCGATACTCAAGCTATTCGTCAATTAGGGTTAAGCGTCGGTGATATTGCGGAACAGATCGGGCGTCAGAACGTTAAATTACCGAGTGGTAGCATTGAAACTCGAGATAAAAACTTTTTAATCCGTTTTGATGAACGTCGAGTGACGCCAGAAGAGTTGGAATCGATCGTCGTAGCATCGGGCGCAAATGGATCCTTGATCCGTTTACGAGATATCGCCACGATCACCGATCGTTTTGAGTTGGATGAACAGAAAGTATTGTTTGATGGTAAGCCATCTGCGTTACTGAAGATCAGTAAAAACAAAGAAGATGACGCGCTGAGAATCAAAGATCAAGTCACGCGATTTGTGGAAGACCAACGTAAAATTGCACCGGATGGCGTAACGCTACAATTGACCAATGATCTCTCATCTGTATTGTGGGATCGTCTGACCATGATGGTCAAGAACGGGTGGCAAGGGATCATTCTTGTGTTTGCTACCATGTGGCTATTTTTTAGTTTCCGCTACTCTTTTTGGGTAGCGGCAGGTTTACCCGTCGCATTTTTGGGCGGTCTATTCTTGATGGCTAATATCGGTTTATCGATCAACATCATGTCACTGGTTGGTTTGCTAATGGCAATAGGGATCATGATGGATGATGCGATTGTGATTGCTGAATCGATCGCGTCCCACTTAGACAGAGGGCAGAATATTGACGATGCGGTCTATAATGGCGTTCGAAAAGTATTCCCTGGCGTGCTCTCCTCATTTTTAACCACAGTATGTATTTTTGGTAGCTTGCTCTTTTTAGAGGGTGAAATGGGGGCCGTGTTAAAAGCGGTGCCGCAAGTACTGATTTTAGTCTTATCATTAAGCCTAATCGAAGCGTTTCTAATTCTACCCAACCACCTTGCTCATTCATTGCATAAAGAGAAGAAAGAGAAGGCTCCGCTAAAATTCAAACGTGTTTTGCTAGATAGATTTGAGCAATTTCGTAATACCACGTTGGTTAATGCCGTTGGAAAAGTGGTTCAGTTTCGTTATGCCTTCTTGGGTGGTGTAGTTGCGCTGATGCTGATATCCATCTCTTTAATCGTAGGTGGTGGGGTGAAATTTGTTCCGTTCCCTGATCTTGATGGTGATACTGCTGAGGTTCGCATCATCCTGCCTCCCGGCACATCACTGATGCACACTGAAAAAGTCGTTGAGCAGGTGGTCTCATCAGCGAAGCGACTTAATGAAACGTGGTCTAAAGAGGTTGAGAATGGGATCCCACTCGTAGAGCATATTACCAGTAAGTTTAATGTTAATGCGGATGCCAATGAATCTGGACCACATCTGGCGACAGTGCGTTTAGATCTCCTTGGGGCTGAGAGCCGTAACACTCGAATCGATGATTTTGTTGATGCATGGCGCAAAGATGTCGGAGATCTTGCGGAACCGATCTCCATGGTCTTCAAGCAACCAACTATGGGGCCTGGTGGCCGAGCTATTGAGATCCGAGTAAAGCATGATGATTTGGATGAACTAAAACAGGCATCCATTGATATTCAAACCTATTTGAACACATTCGATGGTGTGACGGGTGTGCTTGATGACATGCGAATGGGTAAAGAGGAGATTCTCGTTAAGCTCAGACCCGGTGCGGAAACGTATGGCGTGAATGGGCAGATGATCGCGGCACAGCTAAGGGCTGCATTTTTTGGTCAAAGTGCCGATGAAATACAGCTTGGTGTTGAGAATATTTCGATTGAAGTGCGTTTAAATAAAACGGAAGCGGGTGATCTTCAACGCTTGTCTAACTTCCCCATTATTACACCAGATGGAAGTCAAATCCCACTGGCCACACTGGCAACATTAGATTTCCAGCGTAACTATGTACGAATTCAACGTATTGATGGTTTAAGAACGATCAGCGTATATGGTGACATAGATAATAAGAAGGCCAGTTCGACTGAAATTGTTCGCCAGTTTCAAAGTGATGAAATGCCGAAATTGTTAGATAAGTACTCAGGACTTCGATTTGATTTTGAAGGCGAAGCAAAAGACTCCGCGAAAACGGGAGCCTCAATGGGGAAAGGTTTCTTACTTGGATTGTTTGGTGTATTTATTATCTTAAGTTTCCAGTTCCGTAGTTACTTAGAACCTTTTGTCGTGATGCTTGCGATCCCATTGGCTTTCATTGGTGTTGTGTGGGGGCATTGGCTATTAGGACACTCTTTAAGTATGCCGAGCATCATGGGGTTTGTATCGTTAGCGGGGATAGTGGTCAATGACTCTATTCTATTAGTGCAGTACATTCGTCACCATGTGGATGAAGGTGATAATGTCCATGATTCAGTCGTAAAAGCGAGTCGAGAAAGATTCCGCGCAGTGTTTTTAACTTCGATGACAACCGCCGCTGGGTTATTACCACTGCTAATGGAAACGAGCCTTCAAGCGCAGGTGATTCAACCTCTAGTCATCTCCATCGTCTTCGGGATTTTTGCTTCTACATTATTGGTGTTGTTCATGATACCAGCCGCTTATGCGGTGTTGGCTGACTTTGGCTTAATTCATAAACATGAGCCAATTGATATGGAAGCCTAATCTTCGTTCGTTTGATTCTGTGATACAAAAAATAGGCCCTGAATGCTTGATGCGTTCAGGGCTTTTTAGTCTCAATGTTTCTCAACTACCCGGAGTTTGATTTGTGCACAACAGCTAAATATCAATGTTATCTATTTTAAGGCTGACCCATTTACGCTGTTTTTAGGTTTGGGTCGTTACTCATTCATAGCGGGAATGAAATGTAACAAATGTAACAAAACCCATAACTCACCATGATGTTTAATGTAAAAGTGATAAAAAGGTGGTTTTTATAGTTTTTTATAAAACTGTAATAGTCTGTTTTAAAAGATAAATTATATAAATAGGGTAAAATTAGCTGATTCTTTCTCAATCTTGTTGGTGTCGCTAGATTGATTGGTTAATAGTTGTGTTGTTCCTAGATATATCTGAGTCGTCAATATGACAATTTCTGGTTATCTATTACGACTAACTTTAAGCAAATACTATTGACTACCAGTAAGAGGCGTCCCCTATGTTAGATAAGAAAAATGCAATGAGTGCCATTGCAAGCTACCGAATGGAAAGTACTTTACGTGGAGTTGATTTGAACCTTCTGACAGTGTTTGATGCTGTTATGCAGGAGCAAAATATTACCCGTGCAGCGCACAATTTAGGGATGTCTCAACCAGCAGTCAGCAATGCAGTGGCTCGGTTAAAAGTTATGTTCAATGATGAACTCTTCATGCGTCAAGGCCGTGGTATTCAACCCACTCAACGAGCTCGTCAACTATTCGGACCGATGCGCCAAGCGTTGCAATTAATTCGTAATGAACTGCCAAGTTCTGTATTTAATCCTGAGTCTTCAACTCGACTGTTCAAGCTGGCGATTTGTAGCCCTTGCGACATGCGTTTTGCACCGAAAATCATGACCAATATCCATGAACAAGCACCCGATGTTCAACTTCATATGGATGCGGAATTTGACCGTAAGCTTTCTGAGCGTATGCGTTACCAAGAGATCGACTTTGTGATTGATTACGCTCGTTTTGATGAGCAAGGCTTCTCTAGCACTGAAATATTCCAAGATGAGTTAGTTGTTGTTACTTCAAGTTCTCACCCACGTATTCAAGGTGATGTGACGGCAAATCAGCTGCTGAATGAGAAACATGCCAAGCTCTCTAAAATTCACGGTCAGCGTAGTTTCTCTGAGCAAGCGTATCGAGACTTAGATTGTCCTGCTTACTATGAAGGGACGAGCTTAAGTAATGTATTGTACGTGGTGGGTCAGTCAGAATTAGTGACTATCGCACCACGCTGGATGGTTGAAAATGCGGCAAATAAGGATCAACTGAATATCATCCAATTCCCATTTGATAATGCATCTATTTGCGGCTACTTGAGCTGGCATGAGTCGAGCGAAAAAGACAAAGGCCATATCTGGCTACGAGATCAGCTGATGATGATCTGCGGTGAAGTTGTCGCAGTGAAATAACGGTCCGATAGCTCTGTTGCTTTAACCCTAAATCGTGAATCACTGTTTAGGGTTTTTTTATGGTTTTAAGACGAGGTATTATTTTAGGGTATAGCAAACTATTAGTGATAACTTTGACACTCGTCAGTTGCCTTTTTTTACATCGAAGGTACACTTGTGCGCTCAAACGCTTACAGGTGTAAGCCAAAGGTAAGAGACATGGCCAACTTAGATTTTCACATCGTAAAAAAAATCCGTGAGCAAGTAGCAAAAGGCGGAGACCGTGCAGCCCTAAAGCATAAAAAAAATAATGCTTGGCAAGATATTAGCTGGAAACAGTTTGGTCAGCAGATAGACACACTTTCTTTAGCTTTACTCTCTCGAGGTTTAAAAGTTCAGGATAAAATTGGTATCTTTTCGAACAACATGCCTGAATGGAGTTTCGCCGATTTTGGTTCGCTTCAGGTTCGTGTTGTCACGGTTCCTATTTATCCGACCAACACACCAGCACAATCGTCATACATTATTCAAAATGCAGATGTTAAAGTTCTGTTTGTTGGAGAGCAGGCTCAATTTGATGCTGCTGTTACTCTTTATGAAGAGTGTGAGCAATTAGAGTTAATTGTTGCAATGTCGGCAACGGTCGATCTTCAAGGTCATGAGTTTGCGATGTCATGGGCTGATTTCATGGCAACGGCGGATGAGGCTCATCAACCAGAGCTGGATAAACGTATTGCTGATGCCAATATGGATGACTTGCTGACGTTAATCTACACTTCTGGTACCACAGGACAGCCTAAAGGTGTGATGCTTGATTACATGAATATCGGCTCTCAGCTTAAAGCACATGATGAGCGATTAAGCTTAACGCCTGATGATGTCTCTCTTGCATTCTTACCACTATCACATGTATTTGAACGTGCATGGAGCTTCTACGTATTGTACAACGGTGCGACTAACTGTTACCTGCAAGATACGATGCAAGTTCGTGATGCGCTAACTGAATTACGCCCAACCGTGATGTCAGCTGTACCGCGTTTTTATGAAAAAATATTCTCAGCTATTCATGAAAAAGTGTCTAAAGCCCCGTTTATCCGTAAAGTGCTCTTTACTTGGGCGGTGAACATGGGTGCGAAAATGTCGGTGTGTCATCAAGAAGGTCGTACTCCGTCATTTATGTTACAGAGAAGCCATCGCTTGGCGGATAAATTAGTTCTGTCTAAGTTACGAGCACTGCTTGGTGGTCGAATCAATTTCATGCCATGTGGTGGTGCGAAGTTAGATGAAACGATAGGCCGTTTTTTCCATGCTATCGGTATTAACGTCAAGCTTGGCTACGGCATGACTGAAACGACCGCAACGGTATCTTGCTGGGATGATAAATGCTTCAACCCAGATTCTATTGGTATGTCGATGCCTGGCGCACAAGTTAAAATTGGTGCGAATAATGAAATTCTTGTTCGTGGTCCTATGGTGATGCGCGGCTACTACAAGATGCCAGAAGAGACCGAAAAAACGTTTGATGAACACGGTTTTTTGAAAACAGGAGATGCTGGTCATTTTGATGAGAATGGCAATTTATTCATTACCGACCGAATCAAAGAGCTGATGAAAACATCAGGTGGTAAATACATCGCACCGCAAGTGATTGAAGGTGCGATCGGTAAAGATCACTACGTTGAACAGATTGCGATTATTGCCGATACGCGAAAATTTGTGTCTGCATTGATTGTTCCTTGTTTCGATACGCTAGAAGAGTACGCGAAAGAGCTTAATATTAAGTATCACGATCGCTTAGAACTGATTAAGCATAATGAAGTGGTTGAGATGTTTGAAAAGCGAGTGAATGGCTTACAGACTGAGCTAGCGAAATTCGAGCAAGTGAAGAAATTTAAGTTGCTACCGAAAGCTTTTTCGATGGATAAAGGTGAGTTGACACCAACTCAGAAATTGCGTCGTAAAGTCATTAACGATAGGTATCAGGACGAAATTGAAGAAATGTACACAGAAAAGAAGAAAGATAAGTAATTTTCTGTGAGATAAATTTTCAGTTGCTTAAAAATCCCCCATTTTAATATTGGATTATTAGTGGGGGATTTTTGTTGCAGCTTACAAATTGAAATCTGTTTTATCACACACTTTTATTTCGTATTTTGATGACGATTTAGTGCTTTCTATTAAAATATTATCCTCTTTTATTTACCCACTATGAAAGTTAAACCTGATCTGAGCTTGCTAGTTGGCATCTTCATCTTTTATTTTTACTAACGATAGAATATTTATAAAAACCTTTCAAAACCCCCATTAGACCCAATGATAATAAAGGGTTACAGTTGTTGCGTACCCTCTCTTTTTGTTATGACAAAAGGAAGGCATAGCCGAAAAGTGGAAGTATTTCGATTTAGGCTAAAAATAAGACCTAGACTATGGAAAACCAGAGCCAACCGTATTACCAATACAGATGGTTTCAGGTAAGGAGAATATAGATGGAAATGTTATCTGGCTCAGAGATGATCGTACAGTCTTTGATTGATGAAGGTGTTGAGCAAATTTTCGGTTATCCGGGTGGTTCAGTGCTTGATATATACGATGCTTTGCACGCAAAAACGGACGATATACAGCATGTTCTTGTTCGTCATGAACAAGCAGCGACACACATGGCGGACGGCTATGCGAGAGCATCGGGTAAACCGGGTGTGGTACTTGTCTGTTCTGGACCTGGAGCGACGAATACAATTACGGGTATTGCGACTGCTTATATGGACTCCATTCCTATGGTTGTGCTATCAGGAAACGTGCCTAATAACCTTATCGGTAATGATGCCTTCCAAGAGTGTGACATGGTGGGGGTTTCGCGCCCTGTCGTGAAACATAGCTTTTTGGTTAAGAAAGCAGAAGACATTCCAGAGACCATAAAGAAAGCCTTCTATATTGCATCAACGGGCAGACCTGGACCTGTGGTGGTCGATTTGCCAAAAGATGTAATGAATCCACAAATAAAATTCCCTTACCATTATCCTGAGTCGATTAAGTTGCGTTCATACAACCCAACAACGACAGGTCATAAAGGACAAATAAAGAAAGCCTTGAAAGCGCTTTTAGAAGCTAAGAAACCCGTACTTTATGTTGGGGGAGGTGCCATAATTTCGGAAGCGGATCGTCAAATTATGCAGCTATCTGAAAGCTTAAATCTTCCAGTGGTAAGCACCTTAATGGGTCTTGGCGCTTTTCCTGGCACCCACAAAAATGCGTTAGGCATGCTAGGTATGCACGGCACCTACGAAGCCAATATGACCATGCATAATGCGGATCTTATTTTCGGTATTGGTGTTCGTTTTGATGATCGTACGACCAATAACCTTGAGAAGTATTGCCCCGATGCAAAAGTAATTCATATCGATATTGATCCGTCATCGATCTCTAAAAACGTACATGTTGATCTTCCCATTGTTGGTTCTGCTGAAGTTGTACTTGATTCAATGTTGACACTGCTTATCGAGCAAGGTGGATCGAATGATGAAACCGCGATAGAAAGCTGGTGGAAAGATATTAATCAATGGCAGTCACGTAACTGCTTGAGTTATGACAAGTCGAGTGAGCGGATTAAGCCTCAACAAGTCATCGAAACTTTACACAAACTAACGGGTGGTGATGCCTTTGTGGCGTCAGATGTTGGCCAACACCAAATGTTTGCCGCTCTCTATTATCCGTTTAACAAACCACGTCGCTGGATCAATTCTGGTGGCCTCGGCACTATGGGGTTCGGTTTTCCTGCCGCTTTAGGCGTTAAATTTACTCATCCAACGGAAGAGGTGGTATGTGTGACGGGGGATGGCAGTATTCAAATGAATATTCAAGAGCTGTCTACGGCAATGCAATACGATATACCCGTGAAAATAATCAATTTGAATAACCGTTTTCTCGGTATGGTGAAACAGTGGCAAGATATTATTTATCAAGGTCGCCACTCTAACTCTTACATGGATTCTGTCCCAGATTTTGCGGCCATTGCAGAAGCGTACGGCCACGTTGGTATTCGAATTAACACACCTGATGAGCTTGAAGCAGGATTGAAAAAAGCATTGGATATGAAGGACCGTTTGGTTTTTGTAGATATTAATGTAGATGAAAATGAACACGTTTACCCTATGCAAATAAAAGGCGAGGGCATGGATAATATGTGGCTAAGCAAGACGGAGAGAACCTAATATGAGACATATTCTTTCACTATTATTAGAGAACCAACCGGGTTCATTATCTCGTGTTGTAGGGCTATTTTCGCAGCGTGGTTATAACATTGAATCACTGACGGTTTCACCAACTGATGACGAGACACTCTCTCGCCTCAACATTACCACTGAATCTGATTCATTAGAGCTTGAGCAAATTCAGAAGCAACTGCATAAACTGATAGATGTACTTAAAGTTCAAGAAATATCTGAATTTGAGCACATTGAACGTGAGTTGATGATGGTGAAGGTAAAGGCAGGTGGTTTTGCGCGCGCGGAAGTTAAGCGTACCGCTGACATTTTCCGAGGACAGATTGTTGATGTCACAGCGTCCCAATATACCGTGCAGCTAGCTGGTACAAGTGAAAAGCTTGATGCATTCATTCAAGCCATTTCTGAGGTTACCGACGTAATCGAAGTCGCTCGAAGTGGCGTAGTAGGAATTGCTCGTGGAGAGCGTGCCTTAAAAGCCTAACCATTGATCGCGGTAATTAATTGACCACTTATTGATTTGAGCCACTTATTTGAAGTGGCTTTATTATTTTTAAAGTATGATGAGTGGTATAATGTTTTTTCATTAATTAGTGCCGTGAAGTGTAGGAATGGTAGTGAGATATAAAAAAGAAGCGGCTGTTATTCTAGCCGTGAGTTTGTTCTTGGGATCATTACTTTCGCTTTACTATCACCAACGGGCTGATTCAATTTATACAGACACGGCAAGGCAGATCGCCAATCAAACACTTGACCAGTTAGAGTTTACTGCACGCGAATCTGAACATCTGCGTTACCAAATGAAATCAGTGGTGAGTTTACTTAGCCACAGTACTGTTTTACTGGACTATACATCCTCTCCTGAGCCTGATAAGAAGAAATTTCTCGAAGATAATTGGAAATCCATAGCGTCGAAACAGAAGTGGTTCACACAGATCCGCTATTTGGATCTTAATGGTATGGAACAAGTCCGAGTTAACTATGATGTCAAAAATGATCTTGCGAGTACTGCCGCAGAGCTGCAAGATAAATCTCAAAGAGATTATTTTAAGTTATCTCAAAATATAGAAAGTGATGAAATCTTAACAACTAAGATAGGTCTTGAAGTTGAACACGGGAAACTTGTCCAGCCTTATATCCCTACATTACGTTTAAGCACACCGGTGAGCAGTAGCTCCGGTAGAATTGGCTTTTTGATTACTAACTTAGATCTCTGGTATATCGCGGACCGATTGAGCTACTCGACAGATAAAAATCTTAACTTAGAAATTTTAGATGAGAGTGGTTTCTTTCTTTCCAGCGATGACAAAGACAAATTATTCGGTTCGGTTTTATCTCAGCGCAGTCAGTTTAATCTCCCTTATCAACATCCTAAAATATGGCAATTGATGCAAAAGAAAAAAAGTGGTTATACCTACGAAGATAACAACTTATTTGTCTTTAACCGGGTTGAATTAAGAGGTGAAGAGACTCTATATTTATTGGTAAAAATTGAACCTCATCGAATACAACATTATGCATTGCCACAAATTAAATCGTTAGAAAAACAGGTCTCTTTTGTTTTAGGGCTCGTGCTGCTTTTTTCGATACCATCTCTATTTTTTAGTCTGTACTCACGACGAAGAAGTATGGAAAGTAAACTCGCTCAAGCAGCACTAAGTGGCATGTCTGCTGTCATGATCACCGATCTCTCGTATCGAGTTTTAATGGTGAATCAGGAGTTCGAAAATATAACCGGTTATAGCTCGGGGTCAATTGAAGGGAGAGGGATCCTTCGACTTCTTTTTCGTAATAAAGCTTCAGATGAAGCCTTCTCTATATGGTCAAGCTTGGCTAAAGACCGCCGATGGGAAGGGGAGATAGAATGTCTCACACAGATGGGCTCTCCTTTTATCGGATTGATTCGAATTCATGGTGTATTGGATCATTCAGATAAAGTCAGTTATTACATAGTATCGATTGTGGATATTACTGAGCGAAAAGAGTTAGAAGATAAATTCCGAAACTTAAGTGAAAGAGATGCATTAACTCAGTTATGGAATCGTCGTAAATTTGATGAAACGATAGATCATCATACGGCTCTTTTGCCGCCTGGTTCTGAAAGTAGTCAAACTTGTTTAGCCTTGATTGATATTGACCATTTTAAGCTGATTAATGATAACTCAGGACATGATGAAGGCGATCGAGTGATAAAAGTGGTGGCCTCTTTATTGGCAGAGAATGTCAGAGACTCGGACTTTGTCGCGAGAGTTGGCGGAGAGGAGTTCGCTATCATTATGCCTTGTATAGGCCTTGATAATGCGGAGTTGTTGTTAAACCGGTTACGACGATTGATTGAGGGCTCTATGGAGGCTCCTGTGACGATAAGTATCGGATATAGCAACTTTACTTTAGATAGCAGTGAAACTTATAAGAAGTCAGATATTGCACTTTATGAATCAAAAGCATTGGGTCGTAACAGAGTGACATCGGCTTAATGTCGGCTTTCTAAGCAATATTTGCTAAGTAAGACTTCCTAAGCAATACTTTGCCATTTAGCGGTGATTGGTGGTTAGACTAAAGTCTAATGCTTAACCAATTTTAGGCTAAACTTGGTAGAAGGTAAGTGGATATATTTTTGAATTGACCATGCTTCATTCAAAAATTCTTATCTTTTTGAGAAAGGATTCGTGCAGTAAAGCAAAAAATAATAAGGAAATCATACAGTCTAGTTACAGAGGCATCGTATGTTAAGCCATTTTCTAGTGAGGCTCACGATAGGTATTTTGGTGGTATTGGGTATTCAATTAAGTGCTCTCTACTTTTTACCTATGGTTTTGTTACTCAACACACACCATAAAGAATTTTTTGGATGGTGAACATTGAAGACATTAAGCAATGTTAGTAGCACTATTCATATTATTCTAAATAGCAAAAAATCGGGATTTAACCCGATTTTTTGTTTTCAGCATGGCCGCTCTTTAGCGTGTAACCGCCATCAAATTAAGCGGCGTTAATGATGGTCTCAATTTCTTTCATTGAACCAGCAAGGTGCTTATCAAGTAAATCAAGCGCTTGATCGGTGTTCTTTGCTAAAACAAGCTTCATGATCATTTCGTGTTCATCAATGTTGAACAGTTCGCTTGAGCTATCTGGGTTCGATGTCATGGCTAAGTAGCGATAGCGTTTAACTTGATTGATTAAGTCGCTGAAGAATTCAAACATATTCTTTGAGTCAGCCCCTTCTAATAGAGCGACATGAAATTGGTGATGTCTCTCTTCCCATTCCGTATAGTCAAAATGGTCTTGATTATTCTTCACACGTGAAAGCTTATGGTAAGACGTTAATACATCAAGCTCCCAGTTTTCATCTCCGGAGTTAATCGCTTTCTTCAGTAAAACAGAAGAGACGACACGTAGGCTTTCATACAAGTCATGAAGTTCGACGACGGATACAGGTGCAACCCAACAGCCTTTTTGTGGTGCTAACTTCACGTATTTGCTCCACGACAATTGAACCAGCGCTTCACGAATTGGAGATGCTCCAACATTATATTTGTCTTTTAATTCAGCAACGACCAATTTTTGGCTAGGAAGTAGCTCGCCGTTAAGAATATCTTGGCGAATCATTTGGCAAACTTTATCTGTCAGAGTTGGGCTAGACACGTTGGAACCTCATTTAATAGTCGTGTGGAGTCGAGACACGATGATAATTAATTTAACGGTACGAAGTACCAATGAGATCGATAATACAGCGTACTGATTAATTGGGCAAGTAAGATTCATAAAAAAAGAGAGCCGAAGCTCTCTTTTATATTTTTTTGATAAATACGTTGTTCTTATAGAACTTGTACAGATACTGTGTTTGTGCAAGAAGATACTAATGCACCAGATACCATTACAACGATATCGCCTTTATTACCTAAACCAGACTCAAGAGCAAGTTTCTTACCGTTGATGTAGAAGTCATCAGTGCTGTCTAGAGAATCAACAACAACAGGAGTTACACCTTTAGTAAGAACAAGCTGAGCTGCTGTTTTAGTGTTGTTTGTTAGTGCGATGATGTTTGCTGTTGGGAAGTACTTACGTACTGAACGAGCAGATTTACCACCTTCAGTTGAAACAACGATTAGCGGAGCTGCTAGTTTCTCAGCTGTATCTACAGCACTTTTACATACTGCTTCAGTGATACGTAGACGCGGGCTGTCTAGACGAGAGCTTAGCTCTGCTTTTAGAGCGCCATCTGTACGGTTACAGATTTGAGCCATGATAGTTACAGCTTCAACAGGGTATTTACCTTTAGCTGTTTCGCCAGAAAGCATTACTGCATCAGTACCATCCATAACCGCGTTCGCAACGTCGCCAGCTTCAGCACGAGTTGGACGTGGGTTGCTGATCATAGAATCAAGCATTTGAGTTGCAGTGATAACCATCTTACGAGCACGGTTACACTTCTCGATCATCATTTTTTGAGCGAAGATTACTTCTTCAGCTGGGATTTCAACACCTAGATCGCCACGAGCAACCATGATGCCGTCAGAAGCTTCAAGAATAGAATCGAAGTTATCAACACCTTCTTGGTTCTCAATTTTAGAGATGATGTGGATGTTTTCGCCGCCGTTAGCGTTTAGAAGCTCACGGATTTCTTTAACGTCTTCTTCTTTACGGATGAAAGAAGCAGCAACGAAATCTACGCCTTGCTCACAACCAAACTTAAGGTCAGCTTTGTCTTTCTCAGAAAGAGCAGGAAGTTGAACAGAAACGCCAGGAAGGTTAACACCTTTGTTTTCGCCTAGAGCACCGTTGTTAAGAACTTTACACTTAACTTCAGTTTCTGTTGTTGCGATAACTTCCATTTCGATTAGGCCGTCATCAACAAGAATAGTGTTACCTGCTGTTAGGTCTTTAGCGAAACCTAGGTAAGTTACTGCTACTACGTCTTTGTTACCAACAACTGTTGCGTCAGTTGTGAAAGTGAACTCTTGACCAGCTACTAGATCTACGTCGTTACCATCTTCAAGTTTGATAGTACGGATTTCTGGACCTTTAGTATCTAAAAGGATAGCAAGTTGCTGACCTTTTGCTTCCATAACAGAACGGAAGTTCGCGATGCGAGTACCATGTTCAGCGAAGTCACCGTGAGAGAAGTTTAGACGCATAACGTTCATGCCTGCATCTACAAGTTCAGTTAGTTTCTCTACAGATTCTGTTTTAGGGCCAATCGTACATACGATTTTGGTCTTTTTCATGGAAGGTGCTCTCCGGTAAATATAATTTAAATTGAAATTTTTGTATTGGTATCTGAAGGCTACTCGTTCAATCACTTTTCATATCAGCAATCGTCTCATCTTGAGCAGTATTTAAAGCCATCAGATCTGAAAGTCTTTCATCAACTTTAGTCATTTTATGACCAGTTGGTCTGTCTATTTTGGCTGTTTTTTGTGACTTACTCGACTATATCGGGAGAAAGTGGCAAAAAAATGACAGCTAATTTTGTAATTTATTTTCTTTTCGGAGGCGGATTCTACCATTGAATTGATCTTATTTCACTGCTTAAGAATTGTCTTAGGACAAGGTTTTTGCGCTATTTATTAATTTTTTAGGTCGAAATAAATAGACCTTATTGTTTCGACTTGATTATAATAAGTTCTGAAACGAAACTTTGTTTAAGAGTATTAAATGTCGAAACGAAACACTCAGTTAAGAAGGCACACAATAGCCAATCTTGTAACAGAGAAAGGTGAAGTGAGTGTTGATGAGTTATCTATCAAATTTGGAACATCGGAAGTCACCATTAGAAAGGATCTTGCTTCTTTAGAGAAGAATGGTCAGCTCCTGCGTCGTTATGGTGGCGCTATTGCTTTACCAAAAGAGGTAGTGAATGATGAGTTGAGTCAAAATGTTTCGGATCGAAAGATAGCACTTGCGAGTGCCGCAGCTGAACTGATCAGAGACCATAACCGGATCGTGATAGACAGTGGTAGTACGACTGGGGCATTAATTCAGCAGCTTAATCATAAGCGCGGCCTCGTGGTTATGACTAATTCATTGAATGTTGCGAGTGCTCTCAATGAATTAGAAAGTGAACCTACACTTTTAATGACAGGCGGAACTTGGGACATGCATTCGGAATCTTTCCAAGGGCAAGTCGCTGAGTCTGTATTAAGAGCTTACGATTTTGACCAACTATTTATTGGTGCTGATGGAATCGATTTAGAGCGTGGCACGACGACATTTAATGAGTTAGTTGGGTTAAGTAAAGTCATGGCAGAAGTGTCACGTGAAGTGATTGTCATGGTGGAATCTGAAAAAGTAGGGCGAAAAATCCCGAATCTAGAGCTGTCATGGGAAAGCATTGATGTATTAATTACCGATGCTGAGCTCTCTGAAGCCGATTTACAAACAATAGAATCAAATAATGTTCGAGTTATTCGAGCATAAATAAAATGCAATTAATTTCTTATCACTATACTGAATAGATTCAGTACCAGTGGGTTTGCTTGCCGCCGATAAGAAATAATCAAAAAATTAATAATATTGGAGACGTTTTATGTGTGGGATTGTTGGTGCAGTAGCACAGCGTGATGTAGCAGAAATTTTAGTTGAAGGTCTACGTAGGCTTGAGTACCGTGGATATGACTCTGCGGGTGTTGCTGTTGTCGATCAAGATTCAAAACTAACTCGAGTTCGTCGCTTAGGTAAAGTGAAAGAACTTGCTGCGGCAGTGGAAGAGCAAGAAGTGCTTGGCGGCACTGGTATTGCACACACTCGCTGGGCAACGCACGGTGAACCTTCAGAAGTGAATGCACATCCACATGTTTCTGGTGATATTTCATTAGTACATAACGGTATTATTGAAAACCATGAAGAGTTACGTTCTCTGCTTAAAAGTCGCGGCTATGAATTCCAATCTCAAACAGATACTGAAGTTATTGCTCATTTAGTAGAGTGGGAACTGCGTACTTCTGAGACTCTTGTTGAGGCACTACAAAAGACAGCTAAGCAGCTAGATGGCGCATATGGCACCGTAGCCTTTGATCGTAAAGATCCTAGTCGTGTTGTGGTTGCTCGCTCTGGTAGCCCTATTGTTATCGGTTTTGGTGTTGGTGAAAACTTCCTTGCATCTGACCAACTTGCTCTTTTAAGTGTGACACGCCGCTTTATGTACCTAGAAGAAGGTGATGTTGCTGAAGTTACTCGTCGTGACGTAACCGTTTATGATCAGCAAGGTGAACAGGTTGAGCGCGAGATTGTTGAGTCTAATATCGAACAAGATGCTGGAGATAAAGGAAAGTTCCGCCACTTCATGCAGAAAGAAATTTTTGAGCAACCAAAAGCTCTTATTAATACGATGGAAGGACGAATCACTGATAAAGCCGTGATCACAGAAAGCATAGGTGTGAATGCGGTTGAGATCTTAAACAAAGTTGAACACGTACAGATCATTGCTTGCGGTACTTCTTACAATGCAGGTATGACGGCGCGTTACTGGTTTGAATCTCTTGCGGGTGTGAGCTGTGATGTTGAGATCGCATCAGAATTCCGTTATCGCAAATTTGTCACTCGTCCAAATAGCTTATTGATTACGCTTTCTCAGTCAGGCGAAACCGCAGACACGCTAGCCGCGCTTCGATTAGCGAAAGAAAAAGGCTACATGGGAGCGATGACGGTTTGTAACGTTGCTGGTTCATCATTAGTTCGTGAATCTGATTTTGCCTTCATGACTCGTGCTGGTGCAGAAATTGGCGTTGCATCGACCAAAGCATTCACGACTCAATTATCAGCTCTACTTATGCTTGTGACAGCCTTAGGTAAGCAAAAGAACCTGATCTGTACTGAAAAAGAAGAAGAGATTGTAAAAGCGCTGCATGAATTACCTGCTCAAATTGAAACGGCACTTTCATTCGATAAAGAAATTGAAGCGTTAGCACCAGACTTTGCCGATAAACACCACACGTTATTCTTAGGACGTGGAGAGTTTTACCCAATCGCGGTTGAAGCATCACTTAAGTTGAAAGAAATTTCTTACATTCACGCTGAAGCTTACGCTGCGGGTGAATTGAAACATGGTCCACTGGCTCTGATTGATGCGGACATGCCTGTTGTTGTTGTTGCTCCAAGTAATGAATTACTAGAGAAATTAAAATCGAATGTAGAAGAAGTGCGTGCTCGTGGCGGCCTACTGTATGTATTCGCTGATGAAGAGGCTGGTTTTGAAGCTGATGAAGGAATGAAAATCATCACAATGCCGCACGTTAGTGAGATCACCGCACCAATCTATTACACAGTGCCAATGCAACTGCTGTCGTATCACGTTGCACTGATTAAAGGTACGGATGTCGATCAACCTCGTAATTTAGCTAAAGCAGTGACGGTAGAGTAATAAACGTCATCACTTAGCATTAAAATCCTCATAGTAAATGGCGATGTGTCTTTTGGTTACATTGCCATTTTTACTCCTTTCTTTTCTCCAAAATCCATTACTACTCACAGCCAATATTCGAAAACTCGATGGCTAATAACTCGAACTACTGAAAGGCTTCTATTGGTTTTCGTTGGTATCCAGTGACGCGGAAAATAAAAAACCACTTTAATATAAAGTGGTTTAAGTCAGTTATTAAGTGAGCTGTAACTTATAGATCTTGAATGTTCTCAGCTTCTAGATCTTGGAAATATTTAAGCGTTTTCACTTTTAGTTCTTGCTGTGCTGGTTCATCAGCAACGATAACGGCTTTTGGGTGCATTTGAAGCGCAGTAACCGTCCACATGTGGTTCACAGAGCCTTCGATAGCCATTTGAAGCGCTTGAGCCTTGTTATGACCTTGCGAGAGGATCATGACTTCTTCAGCGTCGAGTAGTGTTGCCACACCAATGGTTAATGCAAATTTTGGTACCTGATTCATATCATTATCGAAGAAGCGTGAGTTCGCGATACGAGTATCTGGCGTTAGAGTTTTGATACGAGTGCGAGAAGATAGAGAAGAACCAGGTTCATTGAATGCGATATGACCGTCGATACCAACACCACCCATGAATAGGTTGATTTTACCGTAAGAACGAATCTTTTCTTCATACTCAGCGCAGTGTGCATCCACATCTTTCGCTAGGCCATCAAGTAGGTTGATGTTCTTTTCTTGGATGTCAACGTGATTGAAAAAGTTGTCATACATGAAAGAGCGGTAAGATTCAGGATGGTTTGGATCGATACCGACATATTCATCCATGTTGAAAGTCACAACATTTTTGAAGCTAACATCGCCAGCTTTACAAAGGGCAATCAGCTCTTTATATGTCGCAAGAGGTGTACCACCCGTTGGTAAACCAAGAACAAATGGACGGTCTGCTGTTGGGTTGAATGCGTTGATTTTGCTTGCAATGTGACGAGCTGCCCATTTACCAACTTGTGCAGCATTATTTAGAGGAATTAGTCTCATTTGTCTTTTCCTATAGAAATAGTATTGGATGCGATTCTTAATTTTCATTATAAAATAAGATTGAAATATTGGCTAGTTTTTTCGCGATTCAAGCAATACTTTAACGATAGTAAGATTTACATTAATGCCATCATTGTGAATTTAGATAAAAATGCACCTCGTTTTTTAGCTTGGTTAAAAAAGAATGAGAGACCCGTTTGATTACGAACTATTGGCTTGTAAGCTCGCTAGGGAATCTCATCTCTTAAGATATAAGTAGGGTTCTTGTTACTGAGGGCGAACTATTGGGAAAATCTTGCAATCGTGAATGTGGTATTAAGTCGGCAGTTCTTGGATAGAGATGTTTTTAGAAGTAAGAGCCCATCAGTATCGGGCTCTTCTGAAAATACTAACTTGGAAAACTAGACATTATCGCTATTTAAGAAAAATGTAAGATATGGCCTATCAGTCGTACTTAGAATTGTTCATTCTTACTTTTGTTTAATTGGTATTCTTGAACAGCCACAATCAATTCTGGGCGATTGATAAACTTCCAAATGAAATACGGTGGAATAAGGAAGGCTATGAAATACAAAGATTCATGGAAGAAGGTACTCGCGATGATATCTTCATGACTGAAATATGCGATGCCTCCCATGATATCGAGTAGGAAACTCAATACAGCAAACGCAGTTGAAACGATTAGAGCCAAGCCCAGCAAGTCCCTTAGAAAATTTTTAGACGCTGTCATATATATTCTCCTCAATATGAACGCCAGTAAAAATACGCCTCTCATCGCTATCTTTATTTGATCTCCATCACTATTTTTTTGTAAGTAATAAGAATAGATTTTATATGCCTGTACTTACATTTTGGATGGAAATTACTGCATTGAATAACATGATTTTTTAACAAATTAGCCCACTAAAATCATAGTGGGCTAATGTGCTGGTTTAAGGGTTTAAGGGTTTAAGGGTTTAAGGGTTTAAGTATCTAATTGTTATTCAAATATGCCTTTGTTGAGATATCTGTCCACCCACGGACTTTTTGTAGATAGTTTGCCTGTGATTCGATGATTTTTCTGGCTAGAGGATCTTGGCTTGCTTGCTCTTCTAATAGTTGCTCTGTCGCTAAACGCATGGTACTCAAAACTTCAGGCGGAAAATCTCTAACTTTAATATCAGGATATTCAGCAAGCATCGAACTCCAGCTATTTGCATTTGCATCTATGGCTTGTACGTACATATCAAATGCCGCAACGCGGAAAGCGGTTTCTAAAATTATCTGTAAATCTGCTGGTAATTTATCCCACGTTTTCTTATTCACTAGGAACTGGGTTTCTGAACCTGGTTCATGCCACGCTGTATAATAGAAAGGAGCAATTTTCTGAAAGCCCATACGAAGATCAAAAGCGGGCCCAACCCACTCTAAGGCATCTATTGTTCCACGTTCAAGAGAGGTAAAGAGTTCTCCTGGTGCAATGTTGGTTGGCTTTGCTCCTACCTTTGCGAATACCTCGCCAGCAAAACCTGGAATGCGCATTTTAAGCCCTTGTAGGTCGTCGATAGATTTAATCTCTTTCTTAAACCAACCTCCCATTTGGATATCAGAGTTACCTCCAGGGAAGGAGAGTAAGTTATGCGGTGCGTACACCTCTTGCATTAGCTCCATGCCCCCACCACGATAAAACCACGCATACTGCTCTGTTGTCATCATTCCGAATGGCATTGATGAGAAGTATAGGGTGTTTGGAACCTTGCCTTTCCAATAGTAAGAGCTTGAGTGGCCTAGATCGTATTGCCCTGACTTCACCATGTCGAAAATACCCAACGGCGCTTTGTGCTTGTTTGCGGAATCAATGCGGATCTGTAAGCGGCCGTTAGACATTTCATTGGCAAGCTTCGCCATATTTTTAGTCGCATCGCCAAGGATAGGGGTATTTGGTCCCCAGGTTTCAGCGAGTTTTAATCTATAGGTTTTCTCTGCGGCATGTAGTGACAAAGAGAGTGTGGCAATCGCTGCCATAGCCATTGTTTTTAAAAGTAATAGGACTTTATTGTTAGTTTTCATTCATTCCTCTTTTCTAGCTTTAATTATTATTGGCAAAGCTAGATTCACGGGGTATGTGTGTTAGGTCAAATGAGTTATAGGTAATCTTGGGAGATAAAACTGATCGTATATTCTAGAGGTAGGAGAGAGGTGATTGGTTATATGTTGGAATATTCATATATGGATGGTTGTTAATTCTTTCTTGCTTAGTGTAGATGGTGGTTTATCGTTATTGTTTAATTGATGCTCTTATCACGTAGTTAGCTGTGATCATGCATTCGAATGTAGGAATCGCTAATGGTTCGATGCTGAATTGTGATTTGTCTTAGAGAGTCGTTAATACCCAGAAAGCAAAAAGCCAGAGCAGCGTAAACTGTTCTGGCTTTTCTAATTTGGTGGCCCCTCCCAGATTTGAACTGGGGACCGAACGATTATGAGTCGTGCGCTCTAACCACTGAGCTAAGGGGCCGAATAGGGGATAGATTATAGGGGATGCTGCCTAATGTGTCTAGATGCTAAATAGGGCATTTGCGCTTAGTTTTTATCCACTTAGACTAGTAGATATAAAAAAAGGTGAGCCAACGCTCACCTTTTTCAAATGTTGCTTATAAATCGTTCTATCTGCCGATACTTTACTAACGATTACTCGTCTAAGAAGCTACGCAGTGTTTCTGAACGACTTGGGTGACGCAGTTTACGAAGTGCTTTTGCCTCGATCTGACGGATACGCTCACGAGTCACGTCAAACTGCTTACCTACTTCTTCCAAAGTATGGTCAGTGTTCATATCGATACCAAAACGCATACGCAGTACTTTAGCTTCACGAGGAGTTAAGCCAGCAAGAACGTCTTTAGTTGCGCCACGTAGGCTTGTCGCCGTTGCAGAGTCTAAAGGTAGCTCTAGAGTTGTATCCTCGATGAAATCACCTAGATGCGAATCTTCGTCGTCACCGATTGGTGTCTCCATTGAGATTGGCTCTTTAGCAATTTTCAGTACTTTGCGGATCTTGTCTTCTGGCATCTGCATGCGTTCAGCAAGCTCTTCCGGTAACGGTTCACGGCCCATCTCTTGTAGCATTTGACGCGAGATGCGGTTTAGTTTGTTGATCGTTTCGATCATGTGAACTGGAATACGGATAGTACGCGCTTGGTCAGCAATAGAACGTGTAATTGCTTGACGGATCCACCACGTTGCATAAGTCGAGAACTTATAACCACGACGGTATTCAAACTTATCAACCGCTTTCATCAGACCGATGTTACCTTCTTGGATTAGATCCAGGAACTGTAGACCACGGTTGGTGTACTTTTTAGCAATTGAGATTACTAGACGTAAGTTTGCCTCAACCATCTCTTTCTTCGCACGACGAGCTTTAGCTTCACCGATAGACATGCGACGGCTGATGTCTTTAATGCTTTGAACCGTTAACGATGTTTCACGCTCAATGATGTTCAATTTTTGAATCGAACGGCGGATTTCGTATTCGTTACGCTTCACTTTTTCTGCGTATGGTTTACCAGAAGCAAGCACTTCATCTAACCATGCTTCACTAGATTCGTTACCAGTGAATAGCGCAACAAAAGATTTCTTCGGCATTTTTCCGTATTCAACGGTTTGACGGATGATCAAACGCTCTTGAGTACGAACACGGTCCATCGACGTACGAAGTTCTTTTACTAGGTAATCAAACTTTTTAGGCGTCAGACGGAATTCGCGGAAAACGTCTTGCATCAATTCTGTGGCTTTAGCTGCTTTTGCGCTGTCAGCACCATGTTCATTGATAGCAAGCTGACGATTCTGGTAGCTATTTCGAAGATCGGTAAATTTCTCTAGAGCAAGCTCTGGATCAATACCTGTATCTTCTTCTTCCTCATCCTCTTCGTCGTCTTCTTTATCTTCGCCTTCTTTATCTGCGTCTGCTAAATCTGTTTCAGCTAATTCAGAACCGATGTGAGTCGCGGTTGGAGCCGCAGTGCCATCGTCATTTGGATCAACGAAACCAGAGATAATATCGGTAAGACGAAGTTCTTCAGCAAGGACTTTATCAAACTGTTCAAGAATGTATGGAATAGTACCAGGGTATTCAGCCACAGAGGATTGAACTTGGTAAATACCATCTTCAATACGCTTTGCAATATCGATCTCGCCTTCACGAGTCAATAGCTCAACAGTTCCCATTTCACGCATATACATGCGGACTGGATCAGTTGTACGGCCAATTTCGCTCTCTACACTAGATAGTGCAGCAGCGGCAGCTTCAGCTGCATCTTCATCTGTGACAGATTCGTCATCATTCAATGCAAGATCATCAGCATCAGGAGCAGTTTCAACTACCTTGATACCCATGTCATTGATCATTTGAATAATGTCTTCTACCTGCTCTGAATCAACGATCTCTTCAGGTAGGTGGTCATTTACTTCGGCGTAGGTCAGATAGCCTTGTTCTTTGCCTTTAATGACAAGTAATTTTAGCTGTGACTGCGGACTTTGATCCATAGACGATATCCAACTTCAAGTTCTGGTGGCGGAATTAGTATGCGAAATGCAAACCACTAATATTAACAAATTTATTCACTGCTGACTAATCAATCTGGGTTACGCTTTTAAATCTAGCATTAGTGCTAGTAGCTCCCGTTTCTCTTCGGCTGATAAACCGATACTTCTTGCTTTAGCCTGCAAGTTTTCAATTTGTTTTTCTACGCATTGGGCAAGAATTTTGTCCAATGAGTCTAAGAATAGATCTTCTTGGTTGTCTTCATCGAGTGGGATCTCCCAACTCGCAAGACGAGACAGAAGTGCCTCATGTTTGTTATTGCGCCAATGTTCTAATAATTGACCCGTGCTGATATGGGGATTCCCTCGACATTTATCAAGGACTTCTATCAATAAACTTAATCCCGGTAGTGTTAATTCTATAACACTGGATAAATCCGGTACCATATCAGCATAGCTTGGATTTTGAATAAGCAAAGCAATAACTTCGCGCATTGGAGTTCGCTTGATCTCTTTATGCGGTTGAGCTGTAGGCCGATTCTGCGGTTTTTTATGGGACTTGTTTTCCATAAAAACGCCGGTGCGTTCGCCTAGAATTTTAAACAACTGAGCTTGAAGAAAATTATCAGGAACTTTTTCTATCAATGGGGTTGCTAGTGCCGCTAATGCCGCTTTTCCTTCATTACTCCCAACTTTTACCTGGCTGGTTAAGTTAGTAAATAGATATTCAGAAAGCGGCGTCGCATTTTGTACTTCTTTTTCAAATGCTTCTTTACCAAATTGACGAATATAGCTATCTGGGTCTTCACCATCTGGTAAAAACAGGAACTTTAAAACATTGCCACTTTTAAGATAGCTTAGCGCATTCTCTAGTGCTCGCCATGCGGCTTCTCGGCCTGCTCGGTCACCATCGTAGCAACATACCACGGTGCTCGTTTGTCTAAACAGCATTTGAAGATGATCACCTGTAGTCGATGTGCCAAGCGATGCGACGGAATAATCAACCCCGTATTGCGCTAAGGCGACCACATCCATGTAACCTTCCACAACAAGAACTTGTGGCGGTTCTCGGTAGGCTTGAAGCACTTCATAAAGGCCATAGAGCTCTTTGCCTTTATGGAATATCGGTGTTTCTGGTGAGTTAAGGTATTTCGGTGTTCCATCTCCAATGACTCGGCCACCAAATCCAATTACGCGCCCACGGCGATCTCGGATCGGGAACATCACGCGGCCTCGGAAGCGGTCGTAGCGATTGCCGTTGTCATTTTCGATTAACATGCCACCAGTCACGAGCATCTCTTGTGCGTCTTTCTGTTGGCCGAAGTTTTTCCTTACTGCATCCCATTCATCAGCGACAAAACCGATACCAAACTTTTGTACAATCTCACCGGATAGACCGCGATCTTTAAGATACTCAATCGCATGTTTGTTTGCTGATTGTTTTAATTGAGAGCGATAAAATTGGCTAATGCTGCCCATTAAATCGTATAAATTGCGCTTTTGCTCTGTGTTGGCTCTTGGCCCCGATGAAACACTGCCATTACGCTCTTCCCTTGGAACATCAAGGCTCAAGTAAGAGGCTAGCTCTTCAATCGCTTCAACAAACTCTAAGCGTTCGAACTCCATAATGAAATCAATGGCGTTGCCATGAACACCGCAACCAAAGCAGTGATAGAACTGTTTTTCTTGGCTAACACTGAAAGAGGGGGTCTTTTCATTATGGAAAGGGCAACATGCCCCGTAGTTCTTGCCTTTTTTCTTAAGTTTTACGCGTGCATCGACGATATCGACAATATCGAGGCGAGCGAGGAGGTCATCAATGAAACTACGCGGGATGTGTCCTGACATAAAACCTAAAATAAATAAGTGATGAAAGAAGAATTAAATCATTATTTGTAAACGAAAGATGAGAGCTTGCTCGGTTTAAAAATAAAGACTTCAGATACAAACAAGCCGTGCCTTCCAATGGATAGCACGGCTTGTTGCAATATAGCGCTGGATATTAAGCGAGTTTAGAACGAACTAAACCACTTACTTTACCCATGTCTGCACGCCCTTGAATTTGTGGTTTCAAGATAGCCATCACTTTACCCATGTCTTGCATGCCCGCAGGTGTAGATTCTGCAATTGCGCTTTCAACAAGAGCAACAACTTCATCTTCAGTTAGCGGTTGAGGCATAAAGCCTTCAAGTACAGTAATTTCTACTTGTTCCACGTCAGCAAGATCTTGACGACCCGCTGATTCATATTGAGCAACAGAATCGCGACGTTGTTTAACCATTTTTACCAGCACAGCAAGAATGTCTTCGTCGGTCAGAGTGATCTGCTCGTCGACTTCACGTTGCTTAATTGCTGAAAGGGCTAAACGAATAGTGCCAAGGCGCGGTTTGTCCTTGGCTTTCATCGCTAAAATTTGCTCTTTTTTGAGTTGTTCAATCAGAGCCATAACTCAGTCCTTATGGATTAAGTTATTAGTACAGGCGAACGCGACGTGCGTTTTCGCGAGCTAGCTTCTTAGCGTGACGCTTTTGAGCTGCTGCTTTAGCGCGTTTGCGAACTGTAGTTGGTTTTTCGTAATGCTCACGACGACGCACTTCAGAAAGGATACCTGCTTTTTCACAAGAGCGCTTGAAACGACGTAGTGCAACGTCGAACGGTTCGTTTTCACGTACTTTAACTATTGGCATATGCCTTTCACCTCAGGGGTTATTCATTATCGCTGGTTACTCATTTCCAAATCAGAGAAGTTGCCCATTAAGCTAACTCTCTATGTTGTTTGGTCTCTAACCAGCTTGATCAAAAATGGTGCGGAATTTTAATCCGATCACAGTGGCTTTGTAAAGCACTTTGTCGATTATAGTCTGTGCAAAATTTGTTTGAGAAGCCTCAACAAGGTAATATTGCGCTAATTTCCGATTTAAGACAAAGCGTGCTGAGAAAAATATGCGAATTATTGGTATCGAAACCTCTTGTGATGAAACAGGCATCGCTATTTATGACGATGAGAAAGGGCTGCTTTCTCACCAATTATATAGCCAAGTAAAGCTGCATGCTGATTATGGCGGTGTCGTACCTGAGCTAGCTTCTAGAGACCATGTAAAGAAGACCATCCCACTGATTAAAGCGGCGCTTGCTGAAGCTAATTTAACTAAAGATGATATCGATGGCGTTGCGTATACCGCAGGGCCTGGTTTAGTTGGTGCTTTATTGGTTGGTGCGACAATCGGTCGTAGCATGGCGTATGCGTGGGATGTTCCGGCTATTCCTGTTCATCATATGGAAGGGCACCTGCTTGCACCAATGCTAGAAGATACCCCACCACCGTTTCCTTTTGTTGCGTTGCTCGTTTCAGGCGGTCACACAATGATTGTTGAAGTGAAAGGGATTGGTGAATATAAAATTCTTGGTGAATCGATTGATGATGCGGCGGGTGAAGCGTTTGATAAAACCGCGAAACTCATGGGATTAGATTACCCAGGCGGTCCTCTGCTTTCTCGATTAGCTGAGAAAGGGACGCCGGGTCGTTTCAAATTCCCACGTCCAATGACAGATCGACCAGGACTGGATATGAGCTTTTCTGGTTTGAAGACATTTGCGGCAAACACGATTCGAGCAAATGACGACGATGACCAAACCCGTGCTGATATTGCATACGCCTTTCAGGAAGCGGTATGTGCGACCTTAGCAATAAAATGCAAGCGAGCTTTGATTGAAACGGGTATGAAGCGCATTGTCATTGCCGGTGGTGTGAGTGCGAATAAACAGCTAAGAGCAGAGTTAGAAGCACTGGCGAAAAAAATGGGCGGGGCGGTGTACTACCCTCGTACGGAATTTTGTACCGATAATGGTGCCATGATCGCTTACGCAGGTATGCAGCGTTTGAAAAATGGCGAAGTGGCGGATTTAGCTGTTCAGGCAACTCCTCGCTGGCCAATTGATCAACTTGAACCTGTAAAATAAGAGTCACTCTACTCATGAGTCATTACACGGTCGCTTTATCGCGGCCGTTTTATTTAGTGCTCAGGACTGTTTTATTTGGTGCTCAGAGAGGTTTCCGTAAAATATGAACGGGTTCCTTTAATACATGAGCTGATTCTCGTCAAACAGATGATAGTATTAACGTTTATAAAATAATAACAATGGATGAAATGATGAAAACATTTGCTGTAGATGGCCGCACCATGACCTATCAAGACGAAGGGCAAGGACCAGTGCTTCTTATGGGACATAGTTACCTATGGGATAGCAAAATGTGGGCACCTCAAGTTGAGGCATTGAGCCAATCTTATCGTTGTATTGTGCCGGATCTTTGGGCGCATGGCGGGTCTGAATTTGCCCCTCAATCTACACGTAACTTAACGGATTACGCGAAGCAATTGTTAGCGTTAATGGATCACCTCGAAATAGATGAGTTCTCTGTTGTTGGGTTATCCGTAGGCGGAATGTGGGGCGCTGAATTAACGGCTCTGGCCCCATCGCGAGTAAAATCGCTAGTGATGATGGATACCTTTGTCGGGTTAGAGCCTGAGGTGACGCATAAAAAATATTTCACAATGTTAGATGCGATTACTCAGTTGAAACTGGTTCCTCAGCCAGTATTAGACTTAGTGGTACCGATGTTCTTCTCTAAGAACGTAAAACAGACATCTCCAGCTTTAGTTGAAAATTTTTCGACTTATCTGCAATCTTTAAAAGGTGAGCAGGCAGAAGAAGTATCACGAATGGGGCGAATGATTTTTGGTCGCAGGGATTTGATTGAAGAGGTGGAAACTTTTGCTCTACCAACACTGATTGCGGTTGGTGCGGAAGATTCCCCAAGAACGCCTTTGGAATCTTACTTGATGAATGATGTGATTACTGGCAGTGAATTGGTCGTGATCCCCGCCGCTGGGCATATCAGTAATTTGGAACAACCTGGCTTTGTGACCTATATGCTGAAAACATTTTTGGCGAAAGTTCACCAATAGTAAGGTTTACCTACAGTAAATTTATTGCCGATTGAGTCAATATCAATTCAAGGTGCTTAAAGGTCTCAGTGAACTTAATGGTGATTGCACTATTGAGCGACAGAGGCCTTTTCTATTGATTAGACGATATTTTTTTCTCGCCAAACTTAGGTTCATTACCTTCAAGTAAACGACGAATGTTTTGATGGTGTCGTAACACAATCAAGCAGCAGAGCATGGCAACGGGTAGGGTGTAGTGAGGCTTTACGAGCCAAGTATAAAAAGGCGCTAACAGAACGGTAATGATGGCAGCTAAAGAAGAGTAGCGAAATAGAAAAGCGATCACTAACCATGTCAGCATGATCATGCCAGTAAGATCCAGTCCTATTGGCGCAATGGCACCTAATGCGGTCGCGACCCCTTTACCACCTTGAAAGTGAAAAAAGATTGGATACATGTGACCTAAACAGGCGGCAATCGCGACGACCCCTAATAATATAGGGTCAATGTTTAAGAAATACCCACCCCATACCGGGATCGTTCCTTTAAGCATATCGCAAATTAATACGGCAAATGCAGCGCCTTTGCCACCAATTCTTAAAACATTGGTCGCCCCAGGGTTATTTGAGCCGACTCCCCTTGGATCCGGTAATCGTAAAAGACGGCAGATCAGCACGGCACTCGATATCGAGCCTAACAGATAGGCGGCAATAATCATGATGAGAGCCAAAGAAGTCATAGTGGTCCTTAAGGAGGGGAAATTAATGCTCAATCAAAGAGTAATTGATATCATATCCTGAATGGCAATAATAATACGATTTTTTACCCGCTTAGGGTATCCGACCTCTAAAGGGACAGTAAATGACATTGGATAAAGTTTTTATCGAGCAATTAGAAGTAATCACAACCATCGGTGTTTATGATTGGGAACAAGAAATAAAACAGAAGCTAGTTCTTGATATTGAAATGGCTCACGACAACCGCCCTGCGGGTAAAAGTGATGATGTAGTTGATGCTCTGGATTATTCAAAAGTGAGTACCGCAGTGTTGGAGCATATAGAAGGTGGGCGTTTTCTACTGGTTGAACGCGTTGCAGAAGAGATTGCGGAATTAATTATGTCTCGCTTTTCAGTGCCTTGGGTTAAAATCCGTTTAGCGAAACCTGGAGCTGTACCACAAGCAAAATCTGTTGGTGTTGTGATAGAGCGAGGCGCGGCATGAACACCGTGTATGTTGGTGTCGGAACCAACATAGAACGAGATAAGCATGCCCAAGCGGCATGGGATGAGCTTGCTCTTCTAGGGGAACAACTACGCTCATCGCCAGTATATGAGTGCGAACCTGTTGGTTTTGATAGCCACGCTTTTTACAACTTTGTCATTGAGCTAAAAACGGATCGCTCTTTAACTGAATTCTCACTTTTGCTTCGTCAAATCGAGCTAAAATGGGGGCGTTTAGAGAATGCTCATAAATATCAAGATCGTAATTTGGATCTTGATATCGTGTTGTTTGGTGATGTGATTTCTCAATCTTCACCAGAGTTGCCGCGCAGTGATATTTTTAAATATCCATTCGTTACCCAGCCGCTTTATGATTTATGCCCAGAGAAGGTCATCCCTTCTGACGGGCGAAGCGTGGCACAAATCTATCAACAGATGGATAACCTCGATTCATTGCAAGCTGTAAGTCTATGTTTTAACCAAGACTTCAAATAAAACCAAAGGTCTAAGGCCTAATAATAAGAGTAAAAAATGAGTTATATAGAAGCGTTTATTTTGGCACTCATTCAGGGCTTAACTGAATTCTTACCGATCTCTAGTTCAGCCCACTTGATTTTACCATCGGCCATTTTGGGTTGGGAAGATCAAGGTTTAGCGTTTGATGTTGCTGTTCATGTGGGAACTCTAGCGGCCGTAGTGATCTACTTTAGAAAAGAGGTCGTGACACTGTTTGGTGCACTATTTGGATCCATCTTCAAAGGCGATCGCAGTAAAGAGGCGAAACTGGCTTGGATGATCGTACTTGCGACGATCCCTGCTTGTGTCTTTGGTTTATTGATGAAAGACATTGTTGAACTTTACTTACGCAGTGCGTGGGTAATTGCGACTACCACGATTATTTTTGGCTTACTATTGTGGTGGGTTGATAAGAACTCATCGCTGGCTGATGATGAATACCAAGCTGGTTGGAAAAAAGCCTTGTTTATTGGTATTGCTCAAGCAATGGCGATCATTCCTGGAACGTCTCGCTCAGGTGCGACCATCACCGCCGCGCTGTATTTAGGTTTTACTCGTGAGGCTGCCGCGCGTTTCTCATTCTTAATGTCGATTCCAATCATCGCTCTTGCTGGTGGCTATCTAGGGCTTAAGCTTGTCATTAGTGGCGATCCGGTTCATGTCGGCTTCTTGTTGACGGGGATTGTCACGTCATTCATTAGTGCCTATATCTGTATTCATTTCTTCCTAAAACTCATTTCACGCATGGGTATGATGCCGTTCGTTATCTACCGCTTACTACTTGGTGGTGGTTTGATAGCATTTTTGCTGATGAACTAGAGAGCTACTCAAGCATCTAGAAAAGGCTCACGATTAATCGTGAGCCTTTTTTATAGTCAGACGATTGAGGCGATGGTTTCTACTCTTCTTTTTTCCATCTCATCTCTGATCTGTTTACCTTGAAAGCCGTCAGCGATGATTGATTGCACTTGAACGGTGAGGGCTTGGCGATAAGCCTTTTCAAAACGATCTCGTTGAGGGTATGGATTCTCTTCACACCCTTTCCGACCTGCGTGATCCGCTTGGCAACAGATGAGAATATCATTGAGTCTTTCAGGTTTACGCCAGACATCAAACTTATTAAGGATCTTCAATATCGTTGCTGGCTTAAGCTCCATCGCGCGGTGAATATTGGTATGTTGTTCGCATACTAGAAGGGCAAGATCTTTAAATTCATTAGGAATTCGAACCCGGTCTGACAGCGATTGGATGAGCTTGATACCCGTATGACAATGCATTTTGTGGCTCGGCCATTCGCTTTCAGGCGTCACGCCTTTGCCTAAATCGTGCAGTTGAGCGGCGAGGCGTACGGGTAACGACGGGCTGAGTATAGCGGCCTGTTGTGCGACCATTAAAGTATGAATGCCAGTGTCTATTTCTGGGTGCCACTTCTCAGGCTGGGGAACGCCAAATAAAGCGTCAATTTCAGGCAATACCGCTGCCAATGCACCGCATTCTCTTAGAGTCGAAAGAAAGACTTCAGGGTTCTGAGTGCTGAGTGATTTATGCCACTCTTGCCAAACTCTTTCTGGTGTCAAGTGTGCAAGCTCACCAGAACGGACAATATCTCTCATTAAGTTGAGAGTCTCATCGGCAACTCGAAAACCAAGGTGAGCCAGTTTTGCCGCAAAGCGTGCGACTCTTAATACTCTGAGAGGATCTTCAACGAAAGCGTGAGAAACATGGCGAAGAATGCGGTTGTTGAGATCATCCTTACCGCCGTAAGGATCGATAAGATCACCATTCGGAGCTTGAGCTATCGCGTTTATCGTAAGATCGCGACGTTGTAGATCGTCCTCTAAAGAGACATCTGGTGAAAAGTGGCATTCGAATCCAGTATATCCAGCTGATGTTTTTCTTTCCGTTCGAGCAAGAGCATGTTCCTGCTTAGTTTTGGGATGCAAAAAGACAGGGAAATCTTTACCTACGGGTGTATAACCTTGTTTGATCATCTCTTCTGGGCTCGAACCAACAACCACCCAATCTTGATCATAAACGTCAATATTCAACAATCGATCGCGAACTGCGCCGCCAACTAAGTAAACTTGCACGTATTACCTCTAATTTTTTCAGATGCTGTTGGACATTGTAGCAAGCAATGGTACTTTCCTTTAACCATGATTGTAGAGACGAGAGTATGTATAAGGATTTTTTTGGATTTAATGAGGCACCATTTTCGATTGTGCCAAACTCTCGTTATCTTTTCTTAAGCCAACGTCACCAAGAAGCGATGCAGCATTTACAAGCCGGACTAGGTGATGGCGGTGGTTTTGCCATGCTTACTGGTGAAGTGGGGACGGGGAAAACAACGGTTGCTCGTGCAATGCTGGCTAATTTAGATAGCAGTACGAAAGCGGGTTTGATTTTAAATCCCACCTTCTCAAGCTCTGACTTGCTTGAAGCCATTTGTGATGAATTTTCACTAAAGTATCCAGAGCAAGCGAGCCTTAAACAACTTAGTCAAACGATCAGTCATTACTTGATTGAAAACCATGGTAAAAATATCCAAACCCTGCTGGTGATTGATGAAGCCCAACACCTAGCAGCTGAAGTGCTAGAACAACTACGTTTATTAACCAACCTTGAGACAGACCAACGTAAGCTGTTAAAAGTACTGTTGGTTGGCCAACCTGAGTTACAACAACAACTGCAAACGACTCAGCTT
The DNA here is from genome assembly GCF_050337905.1 of Vibrio clamense. Taxonomy (NCBI): domain Bacteria; kingdom Pseudomonadati; phylum Pseudomonadota; class Gammaproteobacteria; order Vibrionales; family Vibrionaceae; genus Vibrio; species Vibrio clamense. Next base: position 112,426 of record NZ_JAKJTJ010000024.1, read on the forward strand.
CGTCAACTTGCCCAGCGCATCACAGGGCGTTATCACTTGCTTCCTTTAAACGTAAGTGAGACCGGGCAATATATCGATTTTAGAATCAAAATGGCGGGTGGTTCTCGTGACATCTTCCAAGCGAGTTCAATAAAGGTTATCGCGCAAGCAACGCAGGGCATTCCAAGGTTAATTAACTTAGTGTGTGATAAATCTTTGCAATACGCCCATCATCATGGGGAGCCTAACTTGAGTGTGCAGACGGTGAAGCGAGCATGTCATGATGTCATGCAGTATCAAGTTTCTCCGCATGGCAGTGATATCAATCATTCGAAAAAGTCATCTCGCCAAGCACTCAGCACTCAGCCTGTATGGAAATATTTAAGTGCACTCTCGCTTGGGTCTGTATTAGCGGTTGCAAGCTATAACGTGGTTTTGCCATACATTGATGTCATAGGGAAAGAAGCTCAACAAGGTACAATTTCAACCGTTCAGATGACGGCTCAACAACAAAATATTGACTCAAAAGACGATGGCGATGCTGGTTTAAATGCTACGACTGCTGATGATAATGAGATTTCCATCCCCGCTGAACTTGTGAATGTCTTGCAAAAAGGCGCAAGCCAAGTAGAAGCAATACAAGAGCTGTATAAGTTATGGGGCTATCAGGCATCCGTACGAGACGGATTATGTACTGAAAACCTACAAAGCCTGTTTATCTGTGATACGAAGAAAGGGCGCTTAGTGGACTTAATCAAACAACAAACCCCAGTTGTTTTACTGTTGAGTTATAACCATGAAGAGTTGTATGCCGTGCTTTATGCCGCATCGAAGGATCAGGTTGAAATTTTGGTCGGACAGCAGCGAATACAGATGTCATCATCTATGCTTCAAAGCTTATGGCGTGGTGAATATTACGCCATTTGGAAGAGTGAACTGCGCGAAACGTTAAAAAAATCTCAACGCAGTGAGAAGGTTCGAATACTCGAACGCAAGCTTTCTATCGTACTTGGAGAGCCATCACTCGATAGTCCATACTTTGATAGTAATGTTGAACAGAAAGTGAAAACGTTCCAACGTTGGCAAAACATGTCGGTCGATGGTATTGCGGGCAAGCAGACGTTGCAACGTTTAGAGCAGTTAGCTCAACCCGATGCGCCTAAACTACGCACGATTGAACCGGAGGTGGCGTAAATGTCACAAGTCATGAGTGCATTACAGGATTCAGAACAAAGCAGACAGGCAATGTTGACTCCTTATCAAAACCTTTCTAACGGGCGAAATGAAGAACACAGGCCTCAGCTCAAATTGTCTTATATGCTGATGCTTGGGGTACTTCCTATCGTTGCGGTGGCGAGTTATTTAGGGCTCGAAGCTTATCGTGCTAACGAGGTGCGTCTGATTAGCGAGCAGCACCCGATAGTCAATGCCGCTGCTATTCAAGCGGATACTCCAATTCGGATTCAGGCTCAAAGCCAAGCTCAAGAGCAAGGCCAAAATGCAGTCAAAACGGTGAGCGCATCAGTAGAGGAAAAATCGGAGTTCAAATTACTGAGCTATCCAACTTATTCTCAACTTGAGCCTACCCCTCAGTTAGTTGATATTGAGAGTCTCGATGATACTTCGCTCTCTTCCGCAATAGTGCCTGTAGCCGATTCTAAGAGTGTTGAACCATCTGATGAGGTATTAACGAAGTTAGACCGACTAACAGCACCAGAGCTCACGTCCCCACCTCTTAAGGAGAATCCGGACGCGCCTCTTTCAATGGATCAAAATATGGGATTAGAGGAGCTAGACTTAAGCTCCTTATCACCAGAGTTAGCCTTGAAGTTTCAGTCGGCTTTACAGGCAACGGCAGACTCAGACTCATTCAGCGCCAGTGAGAAGCTATTTAATCGTGAAACCATCGATATAGACAAGACTGGCGATCAATATCAAGGCCGCTTGCCTGCGCTGAACTTGCAGACTCATATGTACTCGAGTGACAGGCAGAGACGCTGGGTAAAAATTAATGATCATGAATATAGCGAAGGGGATTGGATCGAGAATCAAATTCAGCTATTGAAAATCAAACCACAATCGGTGATCGTTGAATTTGAAGATCAATTACTTGAACTTCCTGCTTTGTATGAATGGCAAGGTTAAGCGCTGATATTGGCGTTTGTGTCTACGCCTGAAGTGATGCATGACAAATGTTTAAGCGATCAAAAAAGGTCACTCCAGTTAGGGTGACCTTTTATCTTTTTACTACCGCAATACGATTAGAGTATTGTTATTATGCCCAGCCGTTTGGTGCTTTTTTACGGCGAGGGATAATGTGAGGAAGTAGTAAACCAAGAAGCAAACCAATACCTGCAACACCACCACCGTAAGTGAAGTATTTCAGTAGCAAATCATCTTTCTGAGTATCAAGCTTGGCACGTAACTCTCGATTCTCTGTTTGAGAAGAGGTGAGCTTTTGGCTGATATCGCTGTAGCTCTGTTCTAAATCTGAAATCTGTTTATTACGAGTCGCAAGTGAGTCCGCAAGACCCGCTTTTTCATTGTCCGCATTTTTACGTGCGTTAGCTAAAAGTGCCTTAACATCGGTGAGCTCTTTTTCTAACTTAGGCAAACGGATCGCCATGCTTTCTTTGCGAGTGATGAACTTGCTTTCAACCCAGCCTTTGCGACCTTTAGCATCAACGATTTCGCTAAAGCCAGTCTGTTTGTTTGTTTTGATGAACTTTACTTTATCACCAGCGTCAACACTGCCGATAATGCGGAAAGTGTTATTTGGGCCAGAATGTAGGTAAGTAAAGAGCTTGTCAGCAATATAACGGTCTTGAGCAAAGGCTGCAGGGGCAGCGAGAACAGCAAACAAAACCATACAGATCAGTTTTTTCACAGTAAATCCCTTAACAATTCAAATTGGGAGGCCATTGTCTTAATTCTAGCCTTCATATTTTCTTAGCGAATAGTATGAACTTTCTTATTCTCGTGCAACAAAGAAGGGAGGCAAAGCCTCCCTTTCTGTGCGATTGAGTCAATAATGACATAGTATTTACATAGAAATACTATATTGGACTCATTTCTAATATGGCTTAAGCGGCGAAAGCGGCTTGGATAGCATAGAAGAAGATAACCGCAAGCAAAGCCCCTGCTGGTAGCGTCACAATCCAAGATGCCACGATATTTCGTACCACACCTAAGTTAAGTGCTGCAATACCACGAGCAAAGCCTACACCCAACACCGCACCAACAAGTGTCTGTGTGGTTGAGATTGGAAGGCCAGTACCAGATGCCAAAACAACAGTACATGCAGTTGCTAGTTGAGCAGCAAAGCCACGGCTAGGTGTTAGTTCTGTAATACCAGTACCAACAGTCGCCATTACTTTATGACCCATGGTTGCAAGACCAACTACAATACCGATACCACCTAGAGGTAGAATCCACCAAGCAATGTTACTTTTAGCAGTAAGCTCGCCCATGTTTTCAACCGTAGAAACGACAGCAGATAGAGGACCGATTGCGTTTGCCACATCGTTAGAACCGTGAGCAAATGCCATAGCACATGCCGTGATAACCATTAACACGCTGAAAATACCTTCAACGCCCGAAAACCCGTGGTCTTCTTCGCGGTTAGCAAATTTGTGTTTGATGTATAAGAAACCACCAACCATGACTAGAGTGGAGAAAGCCGCAGCCCAAACCCACGCTTCAGTATTGCTTAGGTGAAGACCAACGTGTTTAAGACCTTTCTTAATCGTCACTAATGCAATCACCATCGTCGTGATGAACATGTATACAGGGACGAATCGTTTAGCATTAAACAGAGGGTTTTCAGTATCAAATATCAGTCGCTGGGCGCTGACAAAGATGACATAAGCGAAGAAACCGGAAATAACAGGAGTAATAATCCAACTTCCGACAATACCTTGAACTGAATCCCAGTCAACCGCTTCAGTACCCACTGAAACACATGCAAAACCAATGATTGCACCGATAATAGAGTGAGTCGTTGAAACAGGCCAGCCCATGTAAGAAGCGAGTAATAGCCATGTACCTGCAGCTAAAAGCGCAGACATCATGCCATAGACAAGCACATCAGGCTGATCAGCAAATAGAGATGTTTCGATAACACCTTTACGGATTGTGTCTGTAACTTCACCACCGGCAAGATAAGCGCCAGCAAATTCAAAGATCATTGCAATAATGATCGCTTGTTTAACGGTTAATGCTTTAGAGCCAACAGATGTACCCATCGCATTGGCAACATCGTTTGCACCAATACCAATAGCCATCAAGAAACCGAAAGCGGCTGCAACAATAATCAGGACAGTGCCGTAATTCGCAAGGATATCCATCGCGTAATACCTAGTTGTTTGATAACAAGCGGAACAAATTTAGACGCAAAAAAACACTCAGCGAGGAAATGACCATCGCATAAGTAAATTGGGTTAAAAAATGCTCTTCGTTATATGGTTAACTTATGATTTAAGATCGAGAAAGCATAACTTCAAGACGAGCGCCTACGCGCTGAGCTTGATCTGCAATGCCGCCGACCCATTCAAGAATTTTATACAGGAACATGATGTCGATAGGATTGTGGTCTGCTTCTATTGCCATTAATTGTTGGCGAAGAACAATCTGTATCGCGTCCGTATCATCTTCAATCACATCCAGTTGATTGATCATTTCAGCTACAAGTGTGACTTCGCGGCCTTTGAATCCTGTTTCCAATAACTCATCGAGCTCATTAATTACTTTCTGAGCTTGGTTTGCTGCGTCTAAGCAACGCTTGACGTAAGCAATGAAGTTTTCTTGCATCACTTCAGGAATGACAAGTTGACGGCCATATACACGACCAGAAATGTCTTTCGCGAGGTTGGCGAGTTTATCTTGCTGAGTTAATAGCTCCAACATATCGGTGCGATCAACGGGCATGAATAAACCACGAGGAAGTTTAAGACGAATTTCGCGCTTGAGTACGTCAGCTTCTTTCTCTAGGTGAGAAATTTGAGCGCGAATTTCTGCTGCTTTTTCCCAGTCACCTTTTGAACTGACTTCAAAAAAATTGACTAGGTGAGAGCAACATTCATTTACGCACACAACGTGGCGCTGCAAAGGCTTAAGAGGGGACTTTGCAAATAACCCCATAATTGTATTTACTGGCATGGTCATCCAACCTAATAAATAATAACCTTAAAAAAACATACACCATATTCAGGTGAAATGTTGAGCGATGGCTACAAAGTCGCGCATGTTAACCCAATCAATCACGCATTAAAACTGTTTTAGATCATCAATCGGTCGAAATTTCTGACTTGCCCACATTTCAAATAGGCAATATCCTATTCTTATCTTCATTGAAAGGCATCACTATGGAAACCGAGATAGAACTGAAGTTTTTTGTTTCTCCAGATTTTTCAGAGACTTTACAGCGTAAAATCTCTGATACCAAAGTACTTCAGCAAAGTTGTCGTAATTTAGGCAACACTTATTTTGATACTCCAGATAACTGGTTACGTAAGCATGATACGGGTTTGCGTATTCGACGTTTTGATGACGTTTTTGTGCAAACCGTAAAAACTGCGGGTCGCGTTGTTGCGGGTTTGCATCAGAGACCAGAGTATAATGCTGAGCACGATAGCAATACTCCGAAGCTCTCTCTTCACCCTCAAGATATCTGGCCAAAAGATAAAGATATCGACACATTACAATCTGAACTTTTCCCTCTCTTTTCGACCAACTTCACTCGTGAACAGTGGTTGGTGAGCATGCCTGATGGTAGCCAAGTGGAAGTGGCTTTTGATCAAGGGGAAGTCGTCGCAAACGAGAAGCAAGATCCCATTTGCGAAGTTGAACTAGAGCTTAAATCGGGGCAAACCGATGCACTCTTTACTTTAGCTCGCCTGTTTAGTGATGAAGGTGGCATGCGTTTGGGGAACTTGAGTAAAGCAGCCAAAGGCTACCGACTTGCACAAGGTTATGCAGGTGATGAAGTGAAAGCATTAACTTTGGTGAATACCGATCAAAATGACACGGTTGAATCCTGCTTTATTCAATCATTGGAACATGCCCTTTCACATTGGCATTATCACGAGCAGATTTACACTGAGCGTGAGTCTATAAAAGCACTGCATGAAATCAGCCATTCCATTAGCTTTATTCGTCAAACACTGACGATTTATGGTGGTATTGTTCCACGTAGAGCGAGTGCGATTATTCGTCAAGAGCTCAAGTGGCTTGAAGAAGAGCTGTCTTGGCTAAAAATGTACGATTATTTAGATGACTTGCTTGAAGATAAAGGGCATGTCTTACGGAAACTTGATGCTCGTAAATTTTTAGTCGCTGAACTGCAAGAGCAACAAGTTCAACTACCAGATAGAGAGAGCATACTGACGTTACTCAGTTCCGCTCGCTATACTGGTTTGTTGCTTGATCTTAGCCGTTGGATCTTAACTCGTGGCTGGCAGCCGTTTTTAGATGATAAAGCTCGTGAACAGATGTCGGGAAATATCAAGCCTTTCTCTGTACAGCAGCTTGACCGCACATGGGCTGAACTGATGGAAGCCTTTCCGCCAGAATGTACCTTAACCAGTCAAGACTATGTAGAGCAGCAATATCGTTTGATGCGTAATTTATACACAGGTGTCGGTTTTGCTAGCTTATATGATGTAGAAGAGCGCAATACCTTCCGATTACCGTGGGCTGATTTGATCCAAGGGATCGATGACCTGCTAATGCTTAAACCATTAGAGCAGTGTATTAACTTATTGCAAGATGATGAGAAAGAGCAGTTAGAGCGTTGGTTGGCAAGGCAAGAGGTTTCAATCTTGCATGCCATGGAGCAAACTCGCCAAATTAGTGTTGAAGTTGAGCCGTATTGGCAAGACTGATAAAAACCAAATTGCTTTTTTTTGCCATCCACAAAAATAGAAATAAGGAACTCCGGTTCCTTATTTTTTTTCGTCTGAATCTTTCTGCTCTATCTTTTCAAGCCGCTGCAAAATTTGTTGCTGTTGAGCAACTATTTGTTCAAGTAGCTTCTCTTTATTTTCAGAACGTTGATTTTGAGTATGGCTTGGAGAGGTGATAAGCGAAGTAATCAAACCAGAAATCATACCAAAAATCCCCACACCACAGATGATGATCCCAGAGGCTAATAACTTTCCTTCTAGCGTGATCGGGTAGTGATCGCCATATCCAACGGTTGAGATGGTAACAAAAGCCCACCACAAGGCATCACTTGCCGTTTGAATGTTTGAGTCTGGATTCTGTCCCTCTATCGCTAACATTATTCCAGAGCCAACGGTGAGCAGAATCACAAGCAAAAGGATTATTGAGGCGAGAGTGGTTTCTCTTTTATTTGCTAATAGCTGCTTGAGAACGGTTCTTCCGGAGCGAATCACTAAGATTATGCGCAAAATATGGAATAAGCGGGCGAATCGTAAAGGCTCAATCATTGGAATACTCGCGATAAAATCAATCCAGTGGTGCTTAAGATATAGCTTTCGATTATTTGAGCGGATGAGATCAATGGTGAGCTGCAAAATAAAAACACTGCAAATTATAAAATCTAAACCGATAAATATATGTCGAGTCTCGCTCTCGATTGGCATAAACAATAAGGCTGAGATCACAAATAACGCTAAGAAAGATAAAATTAGTGACAATAAGCTCATAGGCTTGGTGTCGTCTTTGGTACTATATGTTTTCATACGAAGCTCGAAATAAATCGTAAATAGATGATTAAAAATCTTTTTAACGAAAATAAATATTCAGCACATAACATTAAACTTAGCGGAGAACTGATAATGGAAAAACCGACATTCAAGCCTTGGGAAAGGTTAATTTCAGATGTTCGCTTAGTTCCTAAAATGATGATGCTAATGGTATTTAGTACTATTTTAATCATCACCAAACAGTTATGGGATGCTTCTAGTTTCTATAATGCTCTTATTGCGGCGACCAACGACATTCAAGTTGCCCAGAAACATTATGATGCCTACTTAATTGAGGTAGTGTGGCAGACAGGGATCATGATTGCTGTTTTTGTGGCTCTGCTTATGGCGGCTGCACGAGTCATGTTACGCCAAACTGAATATTTAAGCGAATCGATTAAACTGATGGCAAGTAAAGACCTGTCGGTGCCTATCGTCATGGATTGTAAAGATGAATATGGTGATGTTGCGCGAGAATTAGAGAAAACTCGTAGGCAGCTTCATGATGTGATTAAAACTCAAATCAATGCTTCAGATGAACTATTCACTTTGACCGAAGTGATGACAATTAGTATGTCTGAAACGAAAGAGTCCTCACAAGAAGAGTTTGCTGAAATTGATTTACTGGCAACCGCAATGAGTGAAATGACATCAACGGTACAAACCGTAGCAGACCACGCTCAAAACGCATCAGCATTAACGGAAGAGACGTCTGGCCAGGCTCAAACCGGGCGAGATTTTGTTCGAGATACCGTGGCTAAAATGAGTGAACTCTCTTCAGATATTGCTGCGTCTGCGGGAGCCGTTAATCAGGTAGAAGAACGAGTTGGTTCGATTGGTAGCGTAGTAGGAACCATTCAAGGCATTTCAGAGCAAACCAATCTATTGGCACTGAACGCAGCAATTGAAGCGGCGCGAGCGGGTGAAGCTGGGCGCGGATTCGCCGTTGTTGCTGATGAAGTTCGTAACCTTGCACAACGCACTCAACAAGCAACGGTTGAAATTCAAGAGATGATTTCACAACTACAAAGCAGTGCTAACTCTGCCGTTGAATTGATGGAGAAAAGTGTTGTTGAAGCGGCGGATGGCGTTGAACTGGTTGCCAATGCGGGTTCTGAGCTTGACGGCATTGTTGAGCAGGTGAATCAGATTAACGACATGAACTTCCAAATCGCAACCGCTGCGGGTCAACAAAGTAGCGTGGCGGATGAGATGAATCAGAACTTAACGAATGTGAGAGAGCTTGTCGAAGCTTCCGTTGTCGTGGTGAGTGAGTTGCTAGAGACCTCTGAAATGATGGAGAGCAATGCTCAAGACTTAGATTCGAAGATTAAGTCATTTAAAGTGTAAATGCATCGCTCGTCATTAGACGAAATCAAACGCCTATTTACCTGTCTTAACAAAACAGAGTATGTAGGCGTTTTTTATTGCGTTAAGTTTGATATAAATAGAGAACAGTTCTCGAATTGAATGAGTGCCGAGTGAACTTATACCGATGAAACTCAGCTTAAAACGGACTTTACTCGTTCGCCATATGTCGTCAAATACCATTAAATATCGCAAGGAAGATCTATGCTACTGCCTGATAGCCTTACCTCTGATTCATTATCAGCCTATTCACAATTATTAGAACAGCAAGCGGATGGATTAAGCCATTGGAGTGATGAGTCTATTGAGTCATTAAAATATGTCTTAGGTTTAAGTCAATTTGTAGCAGAAAATTTTCAACGAGATACTCAACTTTGCACTGATTTTCCAAGTATGTTGCAGTGCTCATCTCGTTCTGATTCTTATCGTCAGCGCCTCGCTGAAATGTTAGCGACATGCGATAGCGAAATGAGTGGTCATCGAATTCTGCGTCAATTCCGTAATCGTGAAATGACCTATATCGCTTGGCGAGATTTTACCTCTTCTTGGCGTTTGGAAGAGAGCTTGGCTCACCTGTCAGAACTAGCCGAAGCGATGATCTTTGAAACCTACCAATGGCAATACGATCTCTGTTGTCAGGAGTGGGGCACGCCATGCGATGAGTCTGGGGTTGCACAGCCGATGTTGATCATTGGAATGGGTAAACTCGGTGGGGGAGAACTGAACTTTTCATCAGATATCGATCTCATCTTTACCTATCCTGAAAACGGTGAAACCCAGGGAGCTAGGCGCAGTATCGCGAATGCGCAGTTCTTTACTCGTCTTGGGCAAAGGATCATTAAGGCGCTTGATCAACAAACTTTCGATGGTTTTTGTTATCGCGTCGATATGCGGCTACGTCCGTTTGGAGAGAGTGGCCCATTAGTGATGAGTTACGCCGCATTGGAAGATTACTATCAAGAGCAAGGGCGAGACTGGGAACGCTATGCCATGATCAAAGCGAGAGTCATGGGGAGTGAAATGTATCCACAATACCAAGAGCTTCGTCAAATGCTCCGCCCATTTGTGTTCCGTCGCTACATTGATTTCAGTGCCATTCAATCATTGCGCCGAATGAAATCAATGATCAGCAGTGAAGTTCGACGCCGAGGATTGAGCAATAACATTAAATTAGGCGCGGGTGGCATTCGTGAAATTGAGTTTATCGCTCAGGTTTTCCAACTGGTTAGAGGTGGCCGAGAGCCGAGCTTACGAGGTCGCGGTTTACTTGAAACATTGACAGCCGTTCAAGAGTTGGGGCTATTAGAAACTCGTGAAATAGAAGACTTACGTAGTGCATACCTTTACTTAAGATGTTTAGAGAACTTACTGCAAGCAATGGCAGACAAGCAGACTCAAACGCTACCTGAAAAAGAGAGCGATCAATTAAAATTGGCGGTTGCTATGCAGCATGCTGGTTGGGACGAATTGATGGAGCAAACTCAGCAACATATGCAGAGTGTTCATGCGGTATTCGAGAACTTGATTGGGGGGGAAGAGGAAGAAACCCTCAGCGTCGACAAGCATTTTCATGAGCTATGGGATATGGCACATAAGCCGGATGTGATTGAACATATCTTAGTGAATGATGTTGCGGTGGCTGAACCATCTGAAATGGCATCGACTATCATTCAATTTAAAGCGGACTTAGCGAAAAAAACGCTCGGCCCGCGTGGACGAGAAGTGCTCAACCGCTTGATGCCGAAAATATTTCAAGCGATTTACCATCATAAAGATGCGCAGTTTGGCTTACCACGAGTACTACACCTGCTGCACAAAATTGTCACTAGAACCACCTATTTAGAATTGTTGGATGAGCACCCTGCAGCACTGACTCAGTTAGTTCGCCTATGTACGGCGAGCCCTATGATTTCGGAGCAGTTAGGTCGCTATCCGATCTTATTGGATGAATTGATAGACCCACAACAGCTATATAACCCGATCCCTTTGTCTGCTTATAAGACAGAGCTGCGGGACTTTCTTGCCAGAATTCCAGAAGATGATATGGAGCAACAGCTAGAGGGATTACGCCAATTTAAGCAGATTTGTATTTTACGGATTGCAGCGGCTGATATTGCAGAAGTGCTGCCAGTGATGAAAGTGAGTGATCATTTAACTTACTTAGCTGAAGCGATTGTAGAAGCAGGAGTGAATCAAGCCTGGTTACAAGTGGTGGCTAAGTTTGGTGAGCCGACCCATCTCAAAGATCGAGAAGGGAAGGGATTTGGTGTTGTGGGGTATGGCAAGGTCGGAGGGTGGGAGCTTGGCTATAACTCCGATCTCGATATGGTGTTTATGCATGATTGCCCTGTAAATGTGTATACCGATGGTAAAAAAGAGATTGATGGTCGTCAGTTCTACTTGCGGTTAGCGCAGCGAATCATTCATATTTTCTCAATTAGAACGGCATCGGGGATCCTCTATGAAGTGGACATGCGATTGAGACCGTCGGGCGCATCAGGGCTATTAGTGTCACCGACCGATGCTTTTGAAGAGTACCAGTTAAAAGATGCGTGGACATGGGAGCATCAAGCATTAGTACGCGCACGTATGATTTATGGCGATGACGCCCTACAAGAAGCATTTGTTCGAACTCGACACAAAGTACTTTGTCTTGAGCGTAATGAGGACGATTTGAAAAAATCAGTCTCCGAGATGCGAGTGAAAATGCGTGATCACTTAGGCGGAAAGAAATCGGGTCGATTTATGCTTAAACAAGATCCCGGAGGGATCACTGATGTCGAGTTTTTAGCGCAGTACTTGGTGCTACGCTTTAGCCACGAAAAGCCTAAGCTAACGCGCTGGTGCGATAATGTACGCGTGTTTGAATCTATGTTGCAGCAAGGCATTATGAGCGAAGAGCAGGCTCAAGCGCTAACACACGCCTACACGAGGATCCGTGACGAGGTGCATCACCGTAATCTGTTAAACCTTGATGCGGATGTTGACGAGGGTAAATTTGCAGGGGACAGGGCACAAGTTGTCAAATTATGGGATCTGTGGCTTGACTAAGGTGGTGGCTGAATCATATTTTTGTAGACGACTGTTGTAGAAGCGTTTTGGTAGTTTAGTCGCCATAAGTGCTGTGCTAAACTCCGCTTAGATAAGAATTTTGGAGATCCATAATGAAACCTATTCTACCTGACTACAGCCAATCTGGCGTGTTGATCATTGGTGATGTGATGCTTGACCGCTACTGGTATGGGCCTACGGGGCGAATCTCACCAGAAGCGCCAGTTCCAGTAGTAAAAGTAGAAAAGAATGAAGAGCGCCCAGGTGGAGCGGCTAACGTTGCAATGAATATTGCGTCACTTGGCGGTCATGCTCATATTATTGGTTTAACAGGTAAAGATGAACCTGCTCAAGTGCTTACTGATACCTTAAATTCGTTGAAAGTAAAATGTGACTTCGTTGAATTAGCGGATTATCCGACAATTACAAAACTGCGTGTCATGAGCCGTGGCCAGCAGCTTATTCGTTTAGATTTTGAAGAAAAATTTGAAAATACCGATCCTGAACCTGTGCTCTTACGCATGGAGAAAGTGCTACCAACAGTAAAAACCGTTATTTTATCGGATTATGCGAAGGGCGCTTTAGAGCACGTACAGCAATTTATTCAAAAGGCACGCGCAGCCAATGTGTCAGTCTTTATTGATCCAAAAGGGGCGGATTTTGAACGCTACCGTGGAGCAACATTGTTAACCCCTAATATGGCTGAATTTGAACTGGTTGCAGGCAAAGTCAAATCAGAAGAAGACCTGATTGAGAAAGGTTTATCATTGATCGAAGAGTTCGACTTTGAAGCATTACTTGTGACTCGTAGTGAGCACGGAATGACACTACTACGTAAAGGCCAAGAGCCGCTTCAATTGCCAACGCTTGCAAAAGAAGTGTATGACGTGACAGGGGCCGGCGATACAGTAATCTCTGTACTTGCGGCATCTGTGGCTGCGGGCAAACCACTTGATGAAGCTTGTGCATTAGCCAATGCTGCCGCTGGTGTGGTCGTGGGTAAACTGGGTACATCAACGCTATCTATTATTGAGTTAGCGGAAGCTATTCATGGTAGCCAAGATACAGACTATGGTGTGATCACTGAATCTGCACTTGTCGAAGCGGTAAAACGCGCGCGTGCAAAAGGTGAGAAGGTTGTCATGACGAATGGTTGTTTTGATATTCTTCATGCAGGACATGTTTCTTATATGAATCATGCCGCAGAGCTTGGTGATCGTTTGATCGTTGCAGTGAATACTGATGAATCCGTGAAACGCTTAAAAGGCCCAAGTCGCCCTATCAACCCAACGGATCGCCGCATGGCGGTTTTAGCTGGGTTAGGTGCCGTTGATTGGGTGGTTCCATTCTCTGAAGATACCCCGCAACGTCTTATCTCTGAAGTGCTACCAAGTATTTTAGTGAAAGGTGGTGACTACAAACCAGAAGATATTGCTGGTGGTGAAGAGGTGATTGCCGCTGGTGGCGAAGTTAAAGTACTTAACTTTGAAGACGGCTGTTCCACCACTGAAATTATCAATGCGATTCAAGGCGGAAAAGCTTAACTCCTTTAGGCTCAAGCACTGTTTGAACAAAAGCCGATAGCGATGAATAGCTATCGGCTTTTTAGCAATTGTCATTGTGATTTTTTGGCAATTACTTTTTTAAATATAGGCTTTCTAACAATAAAAAAGCCGACATTATTATGTCGGCTTCATTTTTTACACTCTATTTTTAGCCCTGTACTGTTTTCAGTCCAGCGTTCACATCGATAATATCTTGTTCACTCAATGTACCAACAGCTTGACGAAGTTGCAGAACACTGATGATGTAATCATAGCGAGCATTAGCGAGGTTACGGTTCGCATCATACAGACGGCGAGTCGAATCTAGTACATCAACAATCGTACGAGTACCTACATCGAAACCGGCTTCAGTTGCTTCTAAAGCGGATTGAGCTGAGACAACAGACTGTTCGTAGGCGCGTAAAGCACCAATAGAAGCGCTGATGTTATTGTTAAAGGCACGAACATCTTTAACAACGCTGCGGTAAGTCGCTTCTAAATCTTCACTTGCTGCAACGTAATTGTATTCAGCTTGTTTCGTTTTAGAAGTAATGTTGCCACCAGTGTAAAGAGGCACCACTAGGTTTAGACCAACATTAAAATCGTTGTAATCACCTTTAGACGTACTATTGCTATTGCTTTCATCACCGTAGTTATACCCACCATCCAAAGTCAGTGAAGGTAGGTGCCCAGAACTCTCTAAAGAGATGTTGTCTTTTGCGATGTCTTGAGAAATGCGAGATGCAAGTAAGCTAAGGTTTTTCTGTTGGGCTTCTTCAATAAGAGCGACGGCAGAAGCCTGAGTTTTGCTTGCTGAGAAAGTTTCGGTATCTAGAATGCTAAGGTTAGTATGCTCGTTACCTGTGATTTCACGCAGCGCTTCATAGCTATTTACTAAGCTATTTTCTGCTAATACTTCATTCGCTAGTACCGTATCGTATTGAGCTTGAGCATCATGTACATCGGTAATTGCAGATAGACCCACTTCGAAACGTTGGTTCGTTTGCTCAAGTTGACGAGCTACCGCTGCTTTTTCTGCACGAACGAATTCAAGTTTATCTTGTGCGCGAAGCACTTCGAAGTAGGCTTGAGCAACGCGTAAAATAAGACCTTGTTGAACGGCCGCGAAAGAAGAGTCCGCTTGTCGTGCAGTTTTTTCTGCCGTATCTAAGGTGATCCAGCTAGAGCGTTTGTATAGCTCTTGAGATACGCTCACACCAGCCGTCAATTTATCACTTTCACGTTGGTCAATGTCACTACGGTTGATGTTGTAACCCGCTGTAAGGTTGATTTGTGGCAGTAATGCACTTCTGCTCGATGTAATCGCTTCAAATGCTGCATCGCGTTGAGCCGCTGAACGTAGCAATTGAGGATCATTTTGCTTTGCTTGATCGTATATTTCAGTCAGGGTATCGGCCCATGCTGTGGTACTCAGGCTACCTATTGCAGCACTGATAAAAAGAGGAAGCAGTTTTTTCATTTTTCCATTCCGCCTAAATCGAAAGAGGGTACTTATCAAGAGTTTAACTTAAATTGGTGGTAATTCACTCGAAACTTTGCACTTTTTTACACTTAATTGTCCGGCTGTGCAATATAAATATTGTTTTATGTAAATATAAATGCAATTTTTATAATAAAAGTTGAGCCATGCCTTGGCAGTTGTTGTCTACAATGAGTAGACTATAAGATTCACATGCGAGGTGACTAATGCAAGAGTCTGACAATCAACCACATGATTTTACTCCCCAGGATGTAAAAATTATTTCAAAAGAGCCTCTTTTTAGCGGTTTTTTTAAAATGGTGAAATACCGTTTTACTCACCGATTGTTTGAAGGTGGGTGGAGCGAACCTGTCGAACGGGAAATGTTTGAACGAGGTCATGCTGCGGCATTATTACCTTACGATCCTGTTCGTGATGAAGTGGTTATTATTGAACAGATTCGTGTCGGGGCATTGGAACATCCTAATCCATGGCAACTTGAAATCGTTGCTGGGATCATTGATACCGATGAAAGTGCAGAGGATGTCGTTCGTCGAGAGGCAATGGAAGAGGCTGGGATTGAAGTTAATCGAGTCTCGCCGATTACCTCATTTTACCCATCATCAGGTGGCTGTTCAGAAAAATTAGACGTGTTCATCGGTGAGGTGGATGCTTCTACCGCTCAAGGTGTGCATGGTTTAGAGTATGAAAATGAGGACATTCGGGTTCAAGTAATGAGTCGAAAACAGGCTTACCAGCTTGTTAAAAGTGGAAAAATCGAGAATGGTGCCTCAATTTTAGCGTTGCAATGGTTAGAGCTAAACCACTTAGAGTTAAAGTCACAATGGTTGAAAAGCTAGATGACACATGTAGCCATTGGTAAGCCGTACCATGTTGATCTTGCAGAACTTATGCGAGTGTATGAGACTAATTACGCAAAATTAAATGCTCTACTTCCATTTCAAGCCGAGGTGGGGGATGTTCGCTGCTATCAAGTGGTTAATATGACCTACCAATTGAAGGTGAATGAGGTCACAAAATACACCACTTTAATCGACATATGTCAGAGTGATGAACAACCAGTATTTCCTTTGCCTAAAATGTCTGTCAGGCTATATCACGATGCTCGAGTAGCAGAAGTATGTGCGAGCGAACAGATATCACGCGTGAAAGCTCGTTATGATTACCCAAACAAAAAAATGATGCAGAAAGATGAAAAATCCCAGTTGAATAAATTTCTTGGTGATTGGCTCACTTTTTGTTTAAAAAATGGCATTAGCCGAACGCCAATGGCATTTGAATAACAATATTGAATTATTAAAGAGAAAGTATTTAGGTTTTCCATTTTGAAATTATCATCCAGTTCAGAATCTGCTTTAGGCAGCATTAAGCTTTTACAGATCACAGATACGCATCTGTTTGCTCCGGCAGATGGAAGTTTGCTGAGCGTGAATACTTTTGATAGCTTCCAAGCGGTAGTCCGTGACATTCAAGCAAAAGCATTTAAATTTGATGCAATTTTGGCAACAGGTGATATCTCACAAGACCACAGCCAAGAGTCTTATCAGAAGTTTGAATCCGGCATTGAGTGCTTACAGAAACCTTGTTTTTGGCTGCCAGGTAATCATGACTACAAGCCTAATATGAGTAGCGTACTACCTTCGCCTCAAATTCAGTGTGTTGAGCATGTTTTGCTAGGAGAGAGATGGCAAATGATCATGCTTGATTCACAAGTTGTCGGTGTACCACACGGACGACTGAGCGATCAACAACTTGCCCTGCTTGATGAGCAATTAACACTTCATTCCGACCGCCATACATTGGTTTTACTGCATCATCATCCAATATTGGTGGGCAGTGAATGGCTTGATCAACACACCTTGAAAGACGCTGAACAGTTTTGGAATGTGGTTGACCAACACCAAAACGTACGTGGCGTATTATGCGGGCATGTGCATCAAGATATGAATCGTGATCATCATGGCGTCCAAGTGATGGCAACCCCTTCTACCTGTGTTCAATTTAAACCAAACTCAAATGATTTTGCTTTAGATTCCCAATCCCCAGGTTGGCGTGAGTTGGAGCTTCACCTCGACGGTAGCATCGAGACGCAAGTGAACCGCTTATCTGATGGTCGCTTTCTTCCAGATTTTAATTCAGATGGGTACTAAGAATGGCAGATAAACCATCGTTACTGCTTTACATTCACGGATTCAATAGTTCACCTTTATCTCATAAAGCGAATGTAATGCAGAGCTATTGTGAACAGTTTCGTCCGGATATCAAACTAGTCACTCCTCAATTACCATGTTTTCCAAAAGCAGCAAGTGAATGTTTGTTAGCCATTGTTGAGCAGTATAAAGATAGCCATCATATTGGTTTAGTCGGTAGCTCTCTTGGAGGGTATTTATCAACATGGTTAAACGATCATTATGGTTTTCGCGCGGTGCTGATTAACCCTGCTGTTAAGCCGTATGAGCTATTAGCGGACTTCTTAGGTGTTCAAATTAACCCCTATACGAACGAAACATACACACTTGAAAGTGTACATATTGACGAACTGAAAGCGCTTGAGGTAAAACCTCTCCGAAATGCTAAAGATTTTTGGTTATTGCAACAAACAGAAGATGAAGTGTTGGATTATCGACAAGCCGTAGAAAAGTACTCGGGTTCAAAACAAAATGTTGAACTTGGTGGGGATCATAGTTTCGTCGATTTTGAACGTTACCCTGAACTCATTATCTCCTTTCTTGAGCTTTAACCTCTTTCATTGAGGGAAGAGTCAAAATTTGACGCGCCACTTGATGATGTAACTTGACATCAAGTGACGGGTTCCAGACTATATTCCACCAATACTTTCGTGATTTTGATGAATCGACTTTAGTTTGTCTATTCTTGAGCTGAGCCATATTGCTCATCGCCATATCACGTTAAAGTACCCCAAATTATTTGAGTAAATTCCGTATTATGACAGAACAATATAATGCTGGAGCCATTGAGGTTCTTAATGGTTTAGAGCCAGTACGTCGCCGACCAGGGATGTATACGGATACAGCGCGCCCGAACCACTTGGGCCAAGAAGTTATCGATAACAGTGTCGATGAAGCGCTTGCCGGACATGCCTCAAAAGTACAAGTTATCCTACACGCCGATCAATCTCTTGAAGTGATTGATGATGGCCGTGGTATGCCTGTTGATATCCACCCAGAAGAGAAAGTTTCTGGCGTAGAGCTGATCTTCTGCAAACTGCATGCAGGTGGTAAGTTCTCCAACAAAAATTACCAATTCTCAGGTGGTTTGCATGGGGTAGGCATCTCGGTAGTGAATGCACTATCGAAGCGAGTGGAAGTCAACGTTCGCCGTGATGGTCAAGTGTATGAAATGGCATTTGAGCATGGTAATAAGGTTGAAGAGCTGACGGTAACAGGCACTTGTGGTCGTCGTAATAAAGGCACCAGTGTTCATTTCTGGCCTGATACAAGCTACTTTGATTCGCCAAATTTCTCTGTTACTCGTTTGATTAATAATCTGCGAGCAAAAGCGGTACTTTGCCCTGGTTTAGAAATCACCTTCACCGATAAAGTTAACGGTAACGATCACCGTTGGTATTATGAAGATGGTCTAAAAGATTACCTAGCGGAAGGCGTAAAGGGGTACACCGTACTTCCTGAAGAACCGTTTACTGGCGAGTTTTCAGCTGAAACAGAAGCGGCGAATTGGGCGTTAATCTGGCAGCCTGAAGGTGGTGAGATGATCACCGAAAGCTACGTGAACCTGATCCCGACAGCGCAAGGTGGTACTCACGTTAACGGGTTACGCCAAGGTTTGCTTGATGCGATGCGTGAGTTTTGTGAATTCCGTAACCTGCTTCCTCGCGGTGTAAAACTCACTGGCGACGATGTCTTCGACCGTTGTTCTTATGTTCTGTCAATTAAGATGCAAGACCCTCAGTTTGCTGGCCAAACTAAAGAGCGCTTGTCATCACGTCAATGCGCGGCATTTGTCTCTGGCGTAGTAAAAGACTCATTTAGCTTATGGTTAAACGAAAAGCCGCAATTGGCCGAGCTATTAGCTGAAACTTGTATTGCCAATGCTCACCGCCGTATGCGTGCCAGCAAAAAAGTGGTTCGTAAGAAGATTGCTTCAGGCCCCGCATTACCAGGTAAATTAACCGATTGTTCGGTTCAAGATTTAAGTCGCACCGAAATTTTCTTCGTGGAAGGGGATTCGGCGGGCGGTTCTGCTAAACAAGCTCGTGATCGTGAATTCCAAGCGGTGATGCCACTGCGCGGTAAAATTTTGAATACGTGGGAAGTCTCGGCAGACCAAGTATTAGCGTCTCAAGAAGTGCACGATATTTCTGTCGCTCTAGGTATTGACCCTGATAACGACAACTTAGACAGTTTGCGTTACGGTAAAATTTGTATTCTTGCCGATGCGGACTCGGATGGACTGCACATCGCCACACTATTATGTGCGTTGTTTGTTCGTCACTTTAAAGCGTTAGTTCGAGAAGGGCACGTTTATGTTGCGATGCCTCCTTTATTTAGAATCGATTGCGGCAAGGAAGTTTTTTATGCCTTGGACGAATCTGAAAAAGATGGCGTACTTGAGCGTTTGAGTAAGAAAAAAGCCAAAATCAACGTACAACGATTCAAAGGTCTGGGTGAGATGAACCCATTACAACTGCGTGAAACGACAATGGATCCAAACACTCGTCGTCTTGTTCAGTTAACCATTGATGACGATGATGCGACCAATGAAATGATGGATATGCTGCTAGGTAAGAAACGTGCGGATGATCGCCGTACATGGTTGCAAAGTAACGGCGATATGGCTGAGGTATAATTGATGTCTACTGAAATAACGTTTGATGGCGTTGAACAAATGCCAATGCGCAAGTTCACCGAAGATGCCTATCTAAATTACTCGATGTACGTAATTATGGACCGTGCATTGCCTTATATTGGCGATGGTTTAAAACCGGTTCAACGACGTATCATCTATGCAATGTCGGAGCTTGGGCTTTCGGCTGCATCTAAATATAAGAAATCTGCACGTACCGTTGGTGACGTTCTGGGTAAGTACCATCCGCATGGTGACTCTGCTTGTTATGAAGCGATGGTGTTGATGGCTCAACCCTTCTCTTACCGCTACCCTCTGGTGGATGGTCAAGGTAACTGGGGTGCACCGGATGACCCGAAATCATTCGCGGCAATGCGTTATACCGAAGCTAAATTATCTAAATTCGCCGAAGTATTGCTTGGTGAATTAGGCCAAGGCACGGTGGAATGGCAACCTAACTTTGATGGCACAATGAAAGAGCCTCAAATGTTACCTGCTCGTCTGCCGCACATTTTGCTTAATGGCATTACTGGTATTGCAGTTGGTATGGCGACCGATATTCCGCCACACAATGTACGTGAAGTTGCTGATGCTGCGATTCATCTTTTGGATAACCCGAAAGCTGAGTTAAGTGATGTGATGGGCTTTGTTCAAGGGCCTGATTACCCGACAGAAGCGGAAATTATTTCACCAAAAAGCGATATCGAAAAGATATATCGTACAGGTCGTGGCAGCATCAAAATGCGTGCGGTTTGGCATAAAGAAGGCAATGACATTGTCGTGAGTGCTTTGCCACATCAAGTTTCGGGCGCAAAATTACTTGAGCAGATTGCTGCTCAGATGCGTGCGAAAAAGCTACCGATGGTGGATGATCTACGTGATGAGTCGGATCATGAGAATCCAACGCGTATCTTGATTGTTCCGAAATCCAATCGAATTGATTGTGATCTTCTGATGAATCACCTATTCGCATCAACGGATTTAGAGAAGAGCTTCCGTGTTAACTTGAATATGATTGGTCTAGATAGTCGACCTCAAGTGAAAGGGTTAGTTAAAATTCTATCGGAATGGATTGAATTCCGCCGCTCTACCGTTCGACGTCGTTTGCAATACCGTTTAGATAAAGTATTAGCACGGTTACACATATTAGAAGGTTTACTGGCTGCTTATCTCAATATTGATGAAGTGATTGAAATCATCCGTACTGAAGATGAACCAAAACCAGTATTGATGAGCCGCTTTAATATTTCAGATATCCAGGCCGATGCAATTCTGGATATTAAACTGCGTAACTTAGCGAAACTTGAAGAGTTTAAGATTCGAGCAGAGCAAGATGAACTGGCCGCAGAGCGTGATAAGTTAGAGAAGTTACTAGGTTCTGAGCGTCGTTTAAATACGCTGATCAAAAAAGAGATCCAAGCGGACGCCGAGAAATATGGCGACGATCGTCGTTCTCCTATTGTCGAGCGTGCGGAAGCGAAAGCGTTAACAGAGCGTGATTTGGTTCCAAGTGAAGCGATTACGGTCGTGCTTTCTGATAAAGGTTGGATTCGTCATGCGAAAGGTCATGACGTCGATGCTGAAGGCTTGAACTATAAATCAGGTGATAAATACCTTGCTTGTGCACGAGGCAAGAGTAACCAACCTGCCGTATTCTTAGGCAGTGATGGTCGTAGCTATTCCCTTGAATCTCACTCATTACCTTCGGCTCGTAGCCAAGGTGAGCCAATTACTGGGCGTTTGAATGTGAGCGCGGGTACATCAATACGCCAAGTTATCATGGGTGAAGATAGCCAGTTGTGGCTTGTCGGCTCTGATGCGGGTTATGGGTTTGTGTGTAAAGGCAGTGAGTTACTGTCGAAAAACCGTAGTGGTAAAGCTCTGGTTAATTTGCCTCAAGCTTCTGAAGTGATGTTACCAAGTACAATTGGCGATCTAGAGTCTGATGAGATTCTGGCGATCACCAATCAAGGTCGAATGCTATTGTTTCCAATAAAAGATTTACCTCAATTAAGTAAAGGTAAAGGGAATAAGATCATTAATATTCCAGCAGCAAAAGCGAAAGAGCGTGAAGAGTTTGTTTCACACTTAATGGCTCTGCCTCAAGGTGTGACGATTACCTTGTACGCAGGTAAACGCAAGTTAGGTTTGAAGCCTGCCGATCTAGATAACTTCCGTGGTGAGCGAGGACGTCGTGGGGGCTTATTACCACGAGGCTTACAGCGTGTTACTCGAATCGAAGTTGAGCTGCCAAACGGCACAGAAAAGAAGGATGTTGAAGAGTAAGCGACGCCTGATATAGCGCTTACCTGCAACAGATAATAAAAATCCCAGCTAAGGCTGGGATTTTTATATTTACCGAATATTCAGTGAAAAAGGTGGCGGTCGTTTTAACGCCTAGTATCTTCCGATATGGTCACTTTCAGGGTGATTTCCTCACCTTTTCTTAATACCAATACATCTACAGTCGTTCCTGGTCTAAGATCGGTCACGATATCCATGACACTTTGACGGCCGTTAATTTTGTGATTATCGATGCTCAATATGATGTCTTGCTTTTCAAACCCAGCATCTGCCGCTGGGCCATTTGGGTCCATGCCTAGAACCACAATACCACCGACATTATCATTACCAAGAAGGCGAGAGGTCACTGCGGTAATATCTTGTCCATCAATACCAATGTAGCCACGAATCACTCGTCCATCTGCAATGATTTTTTCCATGATTTTATTGGCTAACTTGAAGGGAATGGCAAATGAAATACCATATGTTTCTAACTCTGTTGCCTGCTGGAATGAGGCGGTATTAATCCCGACGAGTTCGCCTTGCGTGTTGACTAATGCGCCACCAGAATTACCTTCATTGATGGCTGCATCCGTTTGAATAAATGCTTGTCGTCCGTCAGCACTGATCGATGAGCGGCCAGTAGCCGAAATAATACCAAAAGTCGTCGTTTGACCTAAGTTATATGGGTTACCAATGGCAAGAACAATATCACCGACTTTGGCATTGTAGTTTGGATTTTGTGGAATGACGGGAAGATTGGTGCCTTCCACTCGTAAAATAGCTATGTCAGTTCGTCTGTCTTTACCGACTAATTGGGCAGCAGCGACTCGTCCGTCTTGCAGTGCGACAATGATTTGATCCGCTTTTGCGACTACATGATAGTTGGTAATAATGTAGCCTTTTTCACTGACTATTACTCCAGAACCTAAGCCCTGAGTTGATAATTTACTGCGGTCATTTTCCACATACTGACGGCTATATATATTGACAACGGCAGGGCTTGCCTTGCGAACCGCTTGGTTGAAAGAGACTTGCAAAGTGCTGATGTCCGTTGCTGGTAGCACAATATCTTTAGGCACAATGTTTGAGCGTAATGATGGCACTGCAGCTAAAATAATGGCCGCGGCAATTAGGCCAAGAGCTATTGAACGTAAGAAAAAATTCAGCATAGACTTCTCAAGAGGTTGAATGCTTTACATTAGAAAGCGGCAAAATATCACAATTTAAAACATAAAATGGATATATATGTTTGAGAAGCATAGCACTTTAGCCAATCCCAAGAAACCTCAAGATAGTGAGCAAGTAGGAAAGGTTTTGAGTGAGCAAATAGAAAACGGAAGTGACATTTAAATCACCTCCGTTTGACTATTTATTACAACAGTTGAAAGCTATTTGAGGACTTAAATCATCTAACGACTAAGTAGATTGTTCGATCTCCTCGCTGAATGTTTAAAGCTAATACACTCGGTTTCTGTTCCAAAATAGCTCTTAGTTGGGCTATGTTTTTGACTCGTTGGCGGTTAACTCCAATAATGATGTCATCTTTTTGCAATTGGTAACCTGCTGCTGGTGACCCCTCTACTACTTGAGAGACAAGCACGCCGGATATTGCGCTGCCTTCATTGGTATTGGTTAGCTCTGCACCTTTGAGGCCTTGATGCAATGTTTCAGCCTGAGTTTTGTTATTCGCGGCTTCACCTAGAGTGACATCAAAGCTACGTTGCTCTCCGTCTCGAATAATACCGAGTGAAATAGTTTTTCCTGCGCCAAGGGTGGCTACTTTTGCTCGCAATTCGCTGAAAGTATCTATTTTTTTGTCGTTTACCGATACGATAATATCACCAGCAACGAGTCCAGCCTTATCTGCAGCACTATCAGGTAGCACTTGGCTGACAAAAGCACCTTTGCTCGATTCATAACCGAGAGCTTGTGCAAGCTCAGATGTGATTTCTCCCCCTTGAACACCCAGCATGCCACGTTTCACCTCGCCAAACTCTAGGATTTGGTCTGTGAGGTTTTTCATCATATTAGAAGGGATGGCAAATCCAATCCCAATATTGCCACCATTCGGGCCTAAGATGGCGGTGTTAATGCCGATGAGTTCACCATTAAGGTTAATTAACGCGCCTCCCGAGTTTCCGCTATTGATCGCCGCATCGGTCTGAATGAAGTTTTCGAAATTTTCTAGATTCAAGCCGCTACGACCCAATGCGGACACAATTCCGGATGTGACCGTTTGACCTAAGCCAAATGGGTTACCAATCGCGACAGTAAAGTCACCGACTCGAAGTTTGTCTGAGTCAGAGATTTTTATCTGAGTAAGGTTTTTTGCGCTCTCTAATTTGAGTAACGCAACGTCGGACATTTCATCGCCACCAATCAGTTCTGCATCGTATTCGCGGCCATCAAACAGCTTAACTCGAATTTTCTCAGCACCGTTGATGACGTGATAGTTGGTGACAATATGGCCTTGTTTCGCGTCAATAATGACACCAGAGCCTAACCCTCGAAAAGGGCGCTCTTTTAACTGCTCTGTTGGGAATTCAGGGCCGAAAAAGAATTGGAATTGTTCAGGAATACGCTGGCGTGAGACTTGTTTACCCTCCACTGCAATACTAACAACCGCAGGGGTAACCGATTCCAGCATAGGAGCAAGGCTAGGGGTTTGCACACCATCTACAACTAGCGGTAGGGCAGCGGTAACGGGCAACGCTGTGATGATTGAACTGAGGCTTAAAGTCAGTGTTGATAATACAAGCAAAGGTTTTTTCATCATATAACTCCTCTTTATTCTCGTGAGAGTTATGACTCAAAAACCTTTGCAAAGTTCACCGTTGCGATGAATTAATCAACGCTCAAATGTTACGAGGCTTTAGCAGTAACCGCTTCGGGTGCTTCAATAATCTCTTTTTCAGCATCTTTAAATAACCCTGTCGCCCCTTGAGCATAATCTTTTGGTTGCTGCTCTTGTGAGTTCTCTTTTTCATCAGAGTGCTGAGCGATGGTTTTTACAAAGGGGTTCTCTTGCTCAGGAGTATTGGGAAGTAACTCAGAAGATGTTTTCGCCATATGTTGATATAGCTTAGTGTAATCTTTTCCGAGTGTATCAAGCATCTCTGCTGATTGCGCAAAGTGATCCGCAAGCTCCTGACGTTGTTGTTCTAAAGCAAATTTTGCAGAATCGAGTTCTTTCTGCATCACTTTCTGCTTCTTATATTGAGGGGTAGTTAGTCGAGAAATCACAATTCCTAAAATTGCACCAACTAGCAAGCCAACAATGGCGTAAATCCAAGGCATAGTCGCTCCTTATTGTTGTTTTTTAACATGTATTTTACCGTTTGGTTACACATGTCCCGTTCACATGGTACTATGAGTGCTCAAGCCAATAAAGAAAAATACATGTACGCTGTGATAGCTGTTTGACCTCGACCTTATTCTGGTAGTGCTCCTATGACCCCAATACAAAAATATGAACAAGACATTCTGCAATTAGGTTTCCTGCGGGATCCTGCTCAAGAGAAAGCCGTTGAAAGCTTAGATGTGTTGTTTCATGACTTTCAGACGTATTTAAATACACCAGTGATCCAACCTAGTCGGTTTAAAAAATTACTGGGGAAATCGGCGACTGAGCCAATGCCTCCGCAAGGATTATATTTTTGGGGTGGCGTTGGGCGTGGTAAAACGTACTTAATGGATACTTTTTTTGATGCTCTGCCTACTGAGCGGAAAATGAGAGTGCACTTTCATCGATTTATGTATCGAGTTCATGATGAGTTAAAAGCATTAAGTGAGGTAGAAAACCCTTTAGATAAGGTGGCTGATGCATTTAAAAAAGAGGCTGAAATCATCTGCTTTGATGAGTTCTTTGTGAAAGATATTACTGATGCAATGATTCTGGGCACTTTGTTAAAAGCACTGTTCGAGCGTAACGTTATATTGGTCGCAACCTCTAACATCCCACCTGAAGATCTTTATCGTAATGGTTTACAGCGTGCTCGTTTCCTCCCTGCGATTGAGTTGATTCAAACGCACTGCCAGACATTAAATGTGGATAGTGGCGTTGATTACCGTTTAAGAACATTAGAACAAGCTGAAATCTATCACTACCCTTTGGATGAAAAGGCGAATAGTAATTTGTTCCATTACTATCAGCAGTTTGTAGGAGAGGGTAAAGCGAAGTTACAGCAAGTAGAAATCAATCATAGAACCATTGATGTTATCGAAGCGAGCGATGGCGTATTGCACGCTACCTTTGAGCAATTATGCCAATCGGCGCGTAGCCAAAATGATTACATTGAGTTATCGAAAATCTATCATACTGTGCTTCTTGCGGATGTTCTTCAGATGAGTACAACGATTGATGATGCAGCAAGGCGATTTATTGCGTTAGTGGATGAATTCTATGAACGTAACGTGAAACTCATTATTTCAGCCGAAGTGTCGATGGAAGCGCTTTATACCCATGGGATTTTGGAGTTTGAATTTAAACGTTGTCAGTCGCGATTAATCGAAATGCAGAGTCATGATTACTTAGCAAAAGAGCATTTAGCGTAAGATAAAGAGAAGAACTCGATCTCGCTTACCTTATAAGAAGAAAATAATTCGTGATTATGTTCAAAAAGAGATGATTTTTTCTTCGCTCTTCTCTATAATCCTGCGACCTACCGTTACTGCGGGCCTCTAGTTATGAGTCAAATCTGACTAAGCCAAGAGTCTCCAACACTCGAAGGGGTGATGACTGGGTACTCTTAGACAGTGGGGACAAATTTATTTTGTTCCTTTAAGTGTAAATTTTTTTAATAGGTAATTATTAGCATGAAAACTTTCGTTGCTAAACCAGAAACTGTAAAACGCGACTGGTATGTAGTAGACGCTGAAGGTAAAACTCTTGGCCGTCTAGCAAGTGAAATTGCATCTCGCCTTCGTGGCAAACATAAAGCTGAATACACTCCTCACGTAGACACTGGTGATTACATCATCGTTGTTAACGCTGAGAAAGTTGCTGTAACTGGTAACAAAGCTAAAGGTAAAGTGTATTACCGTCACTCTGAGTTCCCTGGTGGTCTTAAATCTATCACTTTTGAAAAGCTGATCGATAAGAAACCAGAGATGGTTCTTGAACTTGCAGTTAAAGGTATGTTACCACGTGGCCCTCTAGGCCGTGCTATGTACCGTAAGCTTAAAGTTTACGCTGGTACTGAGCATAACCATACTGCTCAACAACCAACAGTATTAGACATCTAATCGGGGATCTTGAAAATGGCAGAGAATCAATACTACGGCACTGGTCGTCGCAAAAGCTCAGCAGCTCGTGTTTTCATCAAACCGGGCAGCGGTGAGATCGTAATCAACAAGCGTAGCCTTGATGTTTACTTCGGTCGTCCAACTTCTCGTATGGTTGTTAAACAACCTCTTGAGCTAGTTGAACTAACTGAAAAACTTGACCTTTACATCACTGTTTCTGGTGGTGGTATTTCTGGTCAAGCTGGCGCAATCCGCCACGGTATCACTCGCGCTCTTATGGAGTACGATGAAACTCTACGTCCTGCTCTACGTGCAGCTGGCTATGTTACGCGTGACGCTCGTTGCGTTGAACGTAAGAAAGTTGGTCTACGTAAAGCACGTCGTAAACCTCAATTCTCTAAGCGTTAATTTTTCTTTTACAGAAAAGTTCACGCTCCAGTTTTATTACTGGAATTGTGGTTCGAAGCTCGGCTATATGCCGAGCTTTTTGTCGTTTAAGCATCTGCTAAATCCTTTTCCCCGTTCAACTTCATTTCTTATTCTTAGAATTTTGCCTCTTTTGTGACCTCATAGGCGATTTACCTTACGATTGTTACAAAAAGGTAGCTTTATCTTGTCAAAAAGTAGGGTTTTATTTATCATTTCGCATTAATAAATAGAACTAAATTTATACTTTTGTTAGCCATGCTCTGTAAGCGGAATAATAATAATCCAAAAGGAGCAAATGGGAGAATGTTTGGATGAGCAACGCGCCTTTAAATAACGGTCGTAGACGTTTCTTAACCGCAACAACAGCAGTTGTTGGTGGTTTGGGAGCTGCAGCGGTAGCCGTTCCTTTTATTAAATCATGGAACCCGAGTGCTAAAGCGAAAGCGGCAGGTGCTCCGGTGGAAGTTGATGTTAGTAAACTTGAAGCAGGTCAGATGGTTCGTGTTGAATGGCAAGGTAAGCCTGTCTGGGTGGTTCGCCGCGCAGAATCAGTGCTAAAAAACCTTGATTCAATTAATGAACAGTTACGAGACCCTTCATCAACGGAAGAACAACAGCCTGAATATGCTCAAAATGCTTACCGCTCAATTAAGCCCGAGTTTTTCATTGCCGTTGGCTTTTGTACACACCTAGGTTGTTCGCCTACTTATTTGCCTGATTCTTTTGCGGAACAAGTTCAAGGTGTCAAATCTGGATTCTTCTGTCCATGCCATGGTTCTAAGTTCGATATGGCTGGCCGAGTTTTCCAAGGAGTACCAGCACCGTTGAACCTCGTTGTGCCTAAGCATATGTATTTAAGTGATACGACGATCATGATCGGTATTGATGAGGGAGATGCGTAATGCAAGGACTACTTGATTGGGTCGAAAAACGATTACCAATGATGGATGCTTATAAAAAGCATCTATCAGAATATCCAATGCCAAAAACGTTCAACTTTTGGTACTTTTTTGGTTCATTAGCAATGCTTGTTTTGGTTAACCAAATCTTAACTGGTGTATGGCTAACAATGAACTACGTACCATCTGGTGAAGGGGCGTTTGCATCGGTTGAATATATCATGCGTGATGTTGAGTATGGTTGGTTGTTGCGTTATATGCACTCCACCGGGGCTTCAGCATTCTTTGTTGTGATTTATCTACACATGTTCCGTGGCCTTATCTATGGTTCATACCAGAAGCCTCGTGAACTCTTGTGGCTATTTGGTATGTTGATCTTCTTAGTGCTGATGGCTGAAGCTTTCATGGGTTACCTATTGCCATGGGGACAAATGTCTTACTGGGGAGCTCAAGTTATTATCTCGCTATTTGGTGCAATTCCAGTGATTGGCGACGATTTAACGCTTTGGATCCGTGGTGACTACATTATCTCTGGTGCGACACTAAACCGTTTCTTCGCCTTGCATGTAATTGCGCTGCCAATCGTTCTGTTGCTACTTATTGTATTGCATATCCTTGCGCTGCATGAGGTGGGTTCAAACAACCCAGACGGAATTGAAACCAAACTTCCTAAAGGTAGTATGGGCGACGATTACAAAACGCAATTCAAGTTCCACGAAAACTACACTAAGAAGTACGACATTATCGACTCTATTCCATTCCATCCTTATGGAACGGTTAAAGATATGGTCGGCATTGCTGGGTTCTTGTTCTTCTTCTGTTACGTTCTGTTCTTCAACCCTGAAATGGGCGGTTACTTCCTAGAAGGACCAAACTTTGAAGCTGCAAACCCGCTGAAGACTCCCGAACACATTGCTCCAGTGTGGTACTTCACGCCGTTCTACGCAATTTTGCGTGCGGTTCCAGATAAACTCATTGGTGTTATAGCAATGGGCGCATCAATTGTTGTGCTATTCCTACTACCATGGCTTGATCGTTGTAAAGTACGTTCATACCGTTACCGTAGCAAACTGCATCTAATTAACATTATTCAATTCACCATCAGCTTTATTGCGCTGGGTATTTTAGGTGCACTGCCTGCAACGCCGACATATACACTACTGGCTCAAATATTTAGCTTAGGTTATTTCATGTTCTTCGTTCTGCTTTTCGTTTACAGCAAAAATGAAGCGACGAAACCATTACCAAAGAGGGTGAAATTCAAATGAAAAAATGGATTGTAATACTATTTGCAATGCTGCCATCTTTAGCATTAGCTGCTGGTGCAGGCGTTCACTTAGATAGTGCGAATAATGATATGAGTGATAAAGCATCACTACAAAATGGTGCGAAGCTTTTTGCTAACTACTGTCTTGGTTGTCACTCAACTCAATACCAACGCTATGAACGTGTTGCGACGGACTTGGGCATTCCTGCTGATTTAATGAAAGAGAATCTGATTTTTGACCCTGAGACAAAAATCGGTAGCTTGATGGTTAATTCAATGCCACCAAAACAGGCCGCTAACTGGTTCGGTGCTCCGCCACCAGACTTGACCCTGGTTGCTCGTGTTCGTGGTACGGATTGGCTATACACTTATCTACGCTCTTTTTATGCAGATCCTTCGCGTCCATTTGGCGTGAATAACACTGTATTCCCAAGCGTTGGTATGCCACACGTTCTTGAAGAGCTTCAAGGTATCCCAAGTGCCGTGTTTGAAACGCATATGGTTGATGGTGAAGAAGTTCAGGTTATTGTCGATATCGAGACAGACGGTACTGGTGAGCTAAGTTCAGGCGAGTATGACAATGCGGTTCGTGATTTAGTGAACTTCCTTGAGTACTCGGGTGACCCTGTTCAATTAGAGCGTCATGCGTTAGGTTGGTGGGTAATGGCTTTCTTAGTATTGTTCACTATCGTAGTGGTATTACTGAAGAAAGAGTATTGGCGTGATGTGCACTAATTGTGCTATCATTTCGTGCTAATTATTAAATGTGCAATGGAGGCTTAGCCTCCATTGTTTTTTTATCTGTAACTGCCGGAGGCTCCATGGCTGTAGCTGCCAATAAACGTTCTGTGATGACTCTATTCTCAAGTGCATCTGATATGTATAGCCATCAGGTTCGTATTGTTCTAGCTGAAAAAGGCGTAAGTGTTGAAGTTGAACTTGTTGATGAAGCAAATTTACCAGCAGAGTTAATTGAACTTAACCCTTACAAATCAGTACCGACTCTGGTTGATCGCGAACTAGCGTTATACGATTCAAAGATCATCATGGAATATCTAGATGAGCGTTTCCCTCATCCACCATTGATGCCTGTATATCCAGTAGCTCGCGGCAATAGCCGTCTAATGATGTACCGAATTGAACGTAACTGGTACTCAGTTGCTGAAAAAATCGTAAAAGGCAATGCTGAAGAGTCTGAAGCGGCACGCGTTAAGCTTCGTAATGACCTTCTAACTCTTGGTCCTGTTTTCGCTGAATATGCGTACTTCATGAGTGAAGAATTTAGCTTGATCGATTGCTACCTAGCTCCTCTATTATGGCGTTTGCCTGAACTAGGTATTGAACTTATTGGTCCTGGTTCTAAAGAACTTAAGATTTACATGAACCGCGTATTTGAACGTGATTCATTCTTAGCATCTTTAACTGAAGCTGAACGTGAGATGCGTTTAACTCACTAACGGTCGAGTTCATGGATATCGCAAAAATGACACCACGTCGTCCTTATATGCTTCGAGCATTTTATGACTGGCTGGTTGATAATGAATTAACACCGCATGTTGTGGTTGAAGCCACTCTTCCTGGGGTTCGTGTTCCAGAAGAGTTTATTCAAGATGGTCAGATCATTTTGAATATTGCGCCTCGCGCGGTGGGGCAGTTAGAGCTAGGTGATGACGCCATCACCTTTAATGCTCGTTTTAGTGGTCGCCCACACGTAGTGATTGTACCTTTGTATGCTGTTCAAGCTATTTATGCTCGTGAAAATGGAGCAGGAACGATGTTTGAACCAGAAGAAGCGTACATGGAGGCATTGGAGGAAGGGATCGAAGAGTCACCTTTTGAAAATGATGAGGCTCCAACACTAAGTGTCGCAAGTTCTGAAATCGAAGAAGGTGAAGCACCTGAACCTGATTCAGAGCCACCAAGACCGAAAGGCAAGCCAAGCTTAAGAGTCATTAAGTAAATTCAGGTGAGAGTATTTACCTGGATATAAAAAAGCAGCGATAAGCTGCTTTTTTTGTGTCTGAAAAACACTGATGAATCATTATTCTGTCAGTATTATTCTATCAGCATTAGTCTGCGGTGGGTGCCGTGTCTTCTGCGTACTGAAAAGCTCTAATGACCTGTTTGACGCCTGAAATGTTACGTGCGATTTTTGTCGCAATATCCGCTTGTTGGTGAGAAACGTAACCTAACAAGAAGACTTCTTTATCTTCAGTAATGACTTTTATTTTAACACCATTGAGTTCTGAATCAGTTAACAGAGCAGATTTAACCTTAGTGGTGATCCAGCTGTCCGTACTCATTTCCGTGACGTTTAATGGCGTTTTCACTCTGACTTGGTTATGGATAACGTTCACGCCATCGATAGCTCGAGCCTTATTTTCAAAGTTATTTAGGTACTCTGCAGTGCTTGCTTGCCCCATTAAAACGACAGTACCGTGATATGAACTTGCGGTGATACGAACTTGCCCTTTAAATGGCGCTTTATTGCCAATTGCTGCGATCTCAAATTCAAGATTATTATCTTGCCAAATCTCTTGGGTGCTTCGTGTGTCGGTCACTAAATTTGCAGTTGTGGCGGCTCCTGCAATGAATAATCCCGCACAGCCTGTTAAGTTGAAGGCAATCAGGATGAGGCTAAATGTTTTTAGTAAGCGCATGATTTTTCTCTCTACTCTTCATGAGCGGGAAAAAGAACTTGATCGACAAGATCGCATAAGCAATGCAATGTGACCATATGAACTTCGTGAATTCGAGCGGTACGATGAGATGGTATTCTGATTTCAACATCGTGTTCGCCAAGTAGGCCAGCCATTTCTCCCCCATCTTTGCCTGTAAAAGCAATGATAGTCATATCTCTAGTTACAGCCGCTTCCATTGCTTTGATGATATTTTTGCTGTTACCGCTAGTTGAAATAGCGAGTAGCAAATCACCCGGTTGTCCAAAAGCTCTTACTTGCTTCGAGAAAATTTCTTCATAGTGGTAATCATTAGCGACAGCGGTAAGCGTAGTTGTGTCAGCTGTAAGCGCCATTGCAGGTAAGCTTGGACGCTCTGTTTCAAAGCGATTCAGTAGGCATGAAACGAACTGTTGTGCGTTTGAGGCTGAACCACCGTTACCACAGCAAAGCACTTTGTTACCATTGAGCAAACTTGCGACCATCGCTTGTGCTGCGTGAGTAATGGCATCGGGTAGCGCTTCTGCTGCTGCAATTTGAATTTGAATACTTTCTGTAAAGCTTTCTTTAATGCTGTCTAGCATCGATTATCCTTGGGTAATAGCGTTTTTTATCCAATCAATATTGTGGCTATTATTTTCAATAGCAA
This sequence comes from Vibrio clamense, assembly GCF_050337905.1. Taxonomy (NCBI): domain Bacteria; kingdom Pseudomonadati; phylum Pseudomonadota; class Gammaproteobacteria; order Vibrionales; family Vibrionaceae; genus Vibrio; species Vibrio clamense. Next base: position 145,851 of record NZ_JAKJTJ010000024.1, read on the forward strand.
CAACATCAAAACGAAAGTTAGTTGAATGAACTGAAAGGTTCTGTTGTAGCAACCATAAATGTGCTGTTTTTATCAGCTTGTGCATTTTTTTTGGTGTCACCATTTCAGCCGCATGACCATAGTGAGTGTTTTTGCGAAACTTTACTTCGACAAATATGATCGTTTGCTGATCTCGCATTATAAGATCGATTTCGCCACATTTCGCTGTGAAATTTTGTTCGACAAAAGTTAAGCCCTGGCTGCATAAATGCTTTTTTGCCAGAGCTTCATATTGGTTTCCTATCTGACGGCGGCTAAAGAGCCCCATGTTCTGCCCAGCTAATTTCGCTTTGCACAACACATTGCTCGTTAATACTCAGAACGCCTGTCTTACCTTGAATGCTGTAGTTATCGACCACTTTCATTTGTGGGAGTTCCCCCATCAATTGATACGCGTCCATTCCAAGGGCTTGAAGACGTTTTTCAGGGTTCAAGTGTTTAGGCCATAATGTGTCTAATTGAGCTTCAAGTTTACTGTCATCACTGATTAGCATTGGAATATCACTATAAATCACGCCTGTAAGATCTTCATACTGCTTTTTGCCACTGTGACTGCTTGAGTTAGAAAATAGCTTAGGTTGTTTTGTGTCAGGGTTAACCGCAACTTCAATGAAAGGCTTAATCAAGGTTAGCTCAGAACCCTTTGCCACAATATAAACAGAGTCGATATCACGACGACTGCGGGCTTGAGTCTCCATATCTATATTCAACAAAGCATCCATTTGAGCGATGCGTTGTTGGCTCTCTTGTAGACCGAAAACCGAATTGATATTTCGTTGCAGTTGGCGCTTATCACCGAAAAAGCTCACTGCGACCTTGTTTTTGCTGTATTTTTTCCACTCAGTCTCGAATGCATTAAGTACTCGATTTCCTAGCTTACCTTTAGGCGCTAAGATTAATGGATATTGATAGCCTTGAGTAAACAGGTGTTTTGCCGCTTGGGCAACCTCTTGTTCCGGTGACAAGGTTAGGTAGCAAATGTCAGTTCCATTCTCAATTTGTGAAGGAATATTTAACGCTAAAGCAGGGATCGGTTTGTCGACGTGTGATTGCGCTTCCTGCAATCGTTCGATATTACTTTTAATCAGCGGACCAACGATAAAGTCGACGTTGTTATTGACGAGAGTCGCTTTGATCTCTTGAGCTGTTTGAGTATTGGTATCAAGAACGGTCAGTGTCGCATTAGGATCTCGATTCGAATCTTCCATCATCGCCATGATAAATCCATCACGAACCAGTTGAGCTTGTTTCGCGTATTTGCCTGACAATGGCAATAGCAGTGCGGTGCTAACGGGTTGCACGATCTCTAACTCTAAAACTTCTTGAATAGCTTGCGGAGTGTAGATCGCTGAAGGGTGATCGCTATTTTCGGCTAACCAGTGTTCCAGAGTGTTTTTAAGCTGAGGAATATTTTCATTGAGTGTTTTCATGTAGATAGCAAGTTGTAGCCAGCCATCTAATACGAACTCATTTGGTTCAGCAATGAGCGATGTGATCTCATATTGCGAGTACTGGTTGAGATTACGCCAAACTTGATCTGCAATCGCCGCTTGCTGCTCTTGTGGCATAAGTTCAGAAGCCAACACTAATTCACGGCTTGCTTCAAAGTATTGAGCCATCTCTTCTAATAGCTCTGCTCTTAATTGGTGATAGTCTTTCCACTGCTCATCAGGCAGTTGCCACCACTCTTGAAAATTCAGTAGTGCATAAGCTTGAGTTGGCTGAGCATTGTTCCGCAGAAGAGTTGAACGAGAAAGTTGCCATTCCGCTTGCTGTACTTGAGAGAGATTCTGTTTGGCAAGGCGTTTTACTAAGTGCGATGCCTGTTCACTGTTTTGAGCTCGAATAGCGGCCTTTAAACCCATGATGAGCCAATCATTTTGCAAGCTGCCTTGAGTGCTATCTGCTTGCATAATGTAAGATTGTGCCGATTGCGTCGGATCTAAGGTAATATCCACGTAAGTCGGAGCAGCAGGCTTAGAAGAACAAGCTGCTAATGTAATTGCTAATGCAATTGGCGTCAGTAAGCGTGGTACACTAATTCTCTTATGGTTCATCATTGCCATGAGTTCTTTATAATTCCGTGTAAAATTGTCTCTATATTAATCGTTGAAGTGATGGTAAACAAATGACAGATAACAAAACCTTGCCAGCTGAGATCCCAACTCTCTATATTGTACCCACCCCAATTGGTAACTTGGGTGATATAACCCAACGCGCCATCGAGGTGCTATCGAGTGTTGATATCATTGCTGCGGAAGATACTCGCCACACAGGTAAGCTACTTGCACACTTCAATATTCCAACTCGAACGTTTGCTTTACATGATCACAATGAGCAGCAAAAAGCTCAATTACTCGTCAATAAGTTGCTTGAAGGACAGTCTATCGCATTAGTTTCCGATGCGGGAACCCCTTTAATCAGTGATCCAGGTTATCACTTGGTAACAAAATGTCGTCAAGCGGGTGTTAAAGTTGTGCCTTTACCCGGCGCTTGTGCAGTGATCACCGCGTTGAGTGCTTCTGGTCTACCTTCTGATCGCTTCAGCTTCGAAGGTTTTTTACCTGCGAAGAGTAAAGGGCGTCGCGATAAATTTTTAGAAATTGCAGAAGCTGAGCGCACTTGTATTTTCTACGAATCCCCACATCGTATCACGGATTCACTGCAGGATATGCTTGCGGTTTTAGGCCCAGAGCGTGAAGTCGTTCTCGCAAGAGAAATTACTAAGACCTTTGAAACCATTCATGGCGCATCATTGGGTGAATTAATTGATTGGATTGCAGAGGATGATAATCGAAAACGTGGAGAAATGGTGCTACTTATCCATGGTTTCCGCAGTACATCAGATGACACCATTCCGACAGAAGTCACTCGAACATTAACAATTTTGACCAAAGAGCTACCATTGAAAAAGGCCGCAGCGATGACCGCTGAGATATATAGCCTGAAAAAAAATGCGCTGTATAAATGGGGATTGGAGAATATAACTGATTGATCTGAGTGCCACGCTAAGTAAGGGTGGTTATGAATTGAGCGTTTGAGTTCTCCTGAGCGTCTTAGATCACATTTGTACTGGTAACTGTTACCTGAACCCGCTACAATCCGCCGCGGAGTTGACTGGATAGTCGCTGCTTCATTGATGTCCTTCGGGAGACTGATGGAGGGGAGGAAAGTCCGGGCTCCATAGAGCAGGGTGCCAGGTAACGCCTGGGGGGCGCGAGCCCACGACAAGTGCAGCAGAGAGAAAACCGCCGATGGCTTAATCTTCTTTTATTCTTTGGAGTAGGGAAGTAAGCACAGGTAAGGGTGAAAGGGTGCGGTAAGAGCGCACCGGACGTCTGGTAACAGTGCGTTGCAAGGTAAACTCCACCCGGAGCAAGACCAAATAGGCTTCCACATTGCGCTGCTCGCGTAAGGAAGCGGGTAGGTTGCTTGAGCCAGTGAGCGATTGCTGGCCTAGACGAATGGCTATCACCGTGCAAGCGGTACAGAACCCGGCTTATGATGTCAACTCCACCTATTCCGAGACCCATCATTACTTCATTAGTAATGATGGGTTTTTTGCGTTTTATTGACGTAAGAAATTTTTATTGCCTTAAACTGGCGTAATGTCACCACATATCAGGCACTAGTAGTAGCGCTTAAGCGTGAAATCAGTACACTAAAGCTTTTTCTGATAAGAAATCTGCGCCTGAAAAGTGGCTTAATCCGTTCAATGAGAAGACTATGACTGAATCATTCCAACATATTTCTGTACTACTAAACGAGTCAATTGATGGTTTGGCGATTAAGCCAGACGGAACTTACATCGATGGAACTTTCGGACGTGGTGGTCACAGTCGTACAATCTTATCTAAGCTGGGTGAGAATGGTCGATTATTCAGTATCGACCGCGATCCACAAGCGATCGCAGAAGCGCAGAAAATTGATGATCCTCGCTTTACCATTATTCACGGCCCGTTCTCTGGAATGGCAGAATATGCAGAACGTTACGACTTAGTTGGAAAAGTGGATGGCGTTTTGCTTGACCTTGGTGTCTCTTCTCCACAGTTAGATGATGCCGAGCGCGGATTTAGCTTTATGAAAGATGGTCCACTCGATATGCGTATGGATCCAACGTCTGGAATGCCAGTATCAGAATGGATTGCACAGGCTGATCTTGATGATATTACTTGGGTGATCCGTGAGTTTGGTGAAGACAAACATGCTCGCCGTATTGCTAAGGCGATTGTTGCGCACCGTGATGATGAAGAGAAAGAGCCACTGACTCGCACAGGTCAACTTGCTAAATTGATTTCAGATGCAGCACCGAAAAACTTTAAAGAGAAAAAACACCCGGCAACTCGTAGTTTCCAAGCGTTTCGAATCTATATTAACAGTGAATTAGATGAGATTGATACTGCACTAAAAGGCGCAGCGAGCATTCTTGCTCCTGAAGGCCGCCTATCAGTAATCAGTTTCCACTCTCTTGAAGATCGTATGGTGAAACGCTTTATTCGTAAAGAGAGTAAAGGGCCACAAGTACCTCATGGCATTCCAATGACAGAAGCACAAATCAAAGCCCTTGGAAGCCCAGATTTAAAACCGGTAGGCAAAGCGATCAAACCATCAGCGGATGAAGTTGATGGGAATACTCGTTCACGTAGTTCAGTGCTTCGTCTTGCTGAAAAGCTGTAACCTGATTCCGATATCACAGTGTTATGAAGCAAACATCTCCTAACTTGGCCAAAATTATCGTTCTTGACCTATTTACCGTAGGTCGAGTCCCTTTGCTGTTGTTGATGCTAATTTTTGCCAGTGCGATGGGCGTGGTGTTTGCGACTCATACTTCACGCCAAGCTATTTCAGCCAAAGATCAAGCGCTTGTTGAACGTGAGCATTTAGACAATGAATGGCGAAACCTCATGCTTGAAGAAAATGCCCTTGCTGAGCATAGCCGAGTTCAAAGAATGGCTAAGTCTGAGTTGCTGATGAAGCGGCCAGATGCGGATAAGGAAGTGGTCATTTCTCTCCAATGATATCCCCTAAAAAACCATCAGCACCTACCAAATCCAAAGCAAGCGCAAAAACCAAGCCTGAGGACTCGCCGATCCTTATTCGTTGGCGTTTTAATATTGTTCTCGCGTTTATATTCCTTATCTTTTCTGCATTGATAGGTCGTCTTGCTTTCATCCAAGTGGTTGAACCTGACAATCTTATTCGCCAAGGCGATCTTCGTTCTGTACGTGTAAAAGCCTTGCCTTCCGCTCGTGGGATCATTTCTGATCGCAACGGTGAACCTTTAGCGGTAAGTGTACCTGTTGAAGCGGTATGGGCTGATCCTGTTACTATTTATAAAGAAGACGGGTTAGCGAATAAAGATCGTTGGTTTGCTCTTGCTGATGTGCTCGGCTTAGACCGCCAAGGTTTACTCAATAAAGTTGCCTCTAATAAATCACGCCGTTTCATTTACCTGCAACGCCAAGTTAGTCCTGCGATGGCGAAGTATATTCGTGAGCTAAAGATTCCTGGTATTGGGCTGAAAGCGGAATCCCGCCGTTATTACCCGGCTGGTGAAGTGAGTGCTCACCTAATTGGTGTAACCGGAATTGATGGGCATGGACTCGAAGGTGTCGAGCGCAGTTATGATAAATGGTTAACTGGAGAAGCGGGTAAGAGAACAATCCGGAAAGATCGCTATGGTCGAGTGGTTGAGAATATCGCACTTGAAGAGCGAGAAGAGGGTAAACCACTGCAACTGACCATTGATCAGCGCCTTCAAGCGATTGCTTACCGAGCGGTCAAGCAGGGAGTTGCGGATTACCGTGCCACTTCTGCTTCGGCCATCTTATTAGATGTTAAAACCGGCGCGGTACTGGCGATGGTGAATGCGCCGTCATACAACCCGAATAATCGCTCTAATTTACAAAGCTATAAAATGCGTAACCGAGTGATCACCGATGCTTTTGAGCCCGGCTCCACGGTCAAGCCTTTTGTTGTGCTAGCGGCATTAGAAAATGGCACCGCAGACATGAATACCGTTATTGATACGGGTGAAGGGATCATGCGCATTGGTGGTAGCCGAGTCAGAGATACGTCCAAAGTGGGCAAAGCCGATCTTGCTACGATACTGAAAAAATCCAGTAACATTGGTGTGACGAAGCTGGCACTGGATATGCCTCTTGAAGCTTTGTTAGGCATGTATGCTTCTGTCGGTTTAGGAGAAGAGTCGGGTTTAAACCTTGTGGGTGAAACGTCGGGTATTTTTCCAAGCCGTCGTCGTTGGTCTAAGTTTGAAATCGCCACCCTTGCGTTCGGTTACGGTTTGTCTATTACTCCGATTCAGTTAGCGCATGCTTACGCTACGCTAGGAAATTACGGTGAGTACCAACCGATCCACATTATTGATAGTAACCAGCAAGATTTAGTACACCAAGTCGCGGATCGTGAAAACGCAAAACGGGTTTTAGAGATGCTCGAAGGGGTGACCCAGCCCGGAGGCACAGCGACCAAAGCGGCAGTACCGGGTTATCGAGTAGCTGCAAAAACAGGGACATCACGTAAAGCAATTTCAGGCGGTTATGGTGATGAATACTTTGCTTACACTGCAGGCGTGGCTCCTGTCAGTAATCCAAGAGTTTCGCTGGTGGTTATGGTGAATGAACCCCAGGGTGATCAATATTATGGTGGTTCCGTCGCTGCTCCGATATTTTCAGAAATAATGAAAAGCGCGCTACAGATTTTAAATGTAGCTCCGGATGAGAATCAATTTCAAAACTAGTCATAGTGTGACTGGTTTTACACAACATCGATATATGGAAATGGTTATGAGCTATAGCATGAGTTTGACTTCACTGATTTCACCTTGGGTTGATGTCAGCAAAACCACCGCTAATGAGGTTATCGTAACGCACTTAGAGTTAGACAGCCGTAAAGTGCAATCGGGAGATACGTTTGTTGCGATCATCGGTCACGCCGTTGATGGGCGTCAATATATAGAAAAAGCGATCGCTCAAGGTGCAAATCTTGTACTTGCCCAAGCCGATGAACAACATCCTCACGCTAGTATTGAGACTCAATCAGAGGTGATGGTTGTCTATATTGATTCACTTAATGTTCATCTCTCTCAGTTGGCTGGCCGCTTATATAACGCGTCAACATCATCATTGATTGGTGTGACGGGGACGAATGGTAAAACGACCATTACTCAGTTAATTTCCCAGTGGCTTGAGCTTTTAAGTGTTAAATCTGCGGTGATGGGAACAACGGGGAATGGCTTCCTTGATGATTTGCAGCCTGCCGCGAATACCACCGGAAATGCCATTGAGATCCAGTGTACCTTAAGTCAACTTGCTGCGCAGGGGGCGAAATATACGTCTCTAGAAATATCCTCTCATGGGTTAGTTCAAGGTCGAGTGAAAGCATTAGGTTTTTCGGCTGGGGTCTTTACTAATCTCAGCCGTGATCATCTGGATTACCATGGCACCATGCAAGAGTACGCGAAGGCTAAGTTAAGCCTCTTTACTCATCATCAGTGTCAGAACGCCATTATCAATGTCGATGACAGTGTAGGTGCTGAATGGATCGAATCGGTGCCAAATGCGATTGCTGTGTCATTAAAATCACCTTGTTCATCGCGCCCTTCTATTTGGGCGACGCACATTGAATACGCGGAGTCAGGCATTACGATCGACTTCGATGGGCATTGGGGTGAAGGGCGTTTGCATGCGCCATTGATTGGAGAATTCAATGCTTGCAACGTGATGCTAGCGCTGGCGACATTACTGTCATTGGGCTTTGATAAGCAGCACCTATTACAAACTGCTGCGGATCTAAAACCTGTACTTGGTCGTATGGAGTTATTTCAAACTCAAAACCGCGCAAAGTTAGTTGTGGATTATGCTCATACTCCTGATGCTTTAGAGAAAGCGTTATCGGCACTGCGTGTACATTGTAATGGTCAGTTGTGGGCTATTTTTGGTTGCGGAGGCGATCGTGATACAGGTAAGCGCCCAATGATGGCTGCTATTGCTGAGAAGCTCGCAGATAAAGCGATATTAACCGATGATAATCCACGCAGTGAAGACCCTAGGTTAATAGTACAAGATATGTTGGGCGGATTAGAAAAACCGGATCTGGCGATAGTGGAACATGATCGATTCAAAGCCGCTGAGTATGCCTTTACTCACGCAGGAGAGAACGACATCATTCTGCTCGCGGGTAAAGGCCACGAGGATTACCAAGTGCTAGCCCATGATACGGTTCATTATTCAGATCGTGAGACCGCTCAGTCTCTTTTAGGATTAGCGTTATGATTTCATTCTCTTTAAACCAGCTTGTCGCCGAGTTCAACGATCAATCGCTAGACGCAACTCTAGTCGGAAGTGATATCACCATCTCTTCAGTATCGACGGATACACGAAACATTGAACAAAATGCTCTGTTTGTTGCATTAGTTGGTGAACGATTTGATGCGCACGATTTTTGTCAGTCAGCGGTTAAATCAGGGGCTAAGGCCCTTTTAGTCGAGCGTGAAATCATTATTGATGATCCCGCAGTTGCCGCTCCCGCTCAAATTGTAGTGAAAGATACAAAATTGGCGCTGGGTCTACTTGGGGCTTGGATCCATCAACAAAGCAAAACGCCGACGGTTGCCATTACAGGAAGTTGCGGTAAAACCACCGTGAAAGAGATGGTTGCGAGCATTTTAATGCCTAAGGGCAATGTTCTTTTCACGGCGGGAAACTTCAATAATGATATTGGTGTTCCTCTCACCTTGCTACGCGCACAAAAAACCGATGATTACGCTGTGATTGAACTGGGTGCTAACCACATTGGTGAAATTGAATATACCACCGCTTTAGTTAACCCTGATGTCGCATTGGTGAACAATGTGGCTGAGGCGCATCTCGAAGGATTTGGTTCACTTGATGGTGTTAAGCAGGCCAAAGGTGAAATTTATCAAGGCCTAAATGCTTCGCAAACCGCGATTGTAAATTTAGACAGCAATGGTGGCGAAATCTGGGATGAGGTACTCGCAAATAAACAGGTCGTGACTTTCTCAGTAAACAATGACCAAGCGGATTTTTACGCAACGGATATCAACTTAAATGATAATGGAGAAGCGAGTTTTACTCTTCACTCTCCGTTAGGACATGCTGCCATTCAGCTCGGAATTATTGGATCTCACAATGTTTCTAATGCATTGGCTGCGGCTTGTTTGAGCGTAGAGCTTGGCGCTAACCTTGAAGAGATCCAATCAGGACTCGCCAATTTATTGAAAGTAAAAGGCCGTGTTGAAGCCGAATCACTATCGAAGAGTATTCGTCTGATTGATGATAGCTACAATGCGAGTGTGCCTGCGATGAAAGCCGCGGTTGAATTACTGGCAAGTTTCAGTGGTGAACGCTGGCTCGTTTTGGGCAATATGGCGGAATTAGGCGATGAAAGCCTTGCACTTCACCACCAAGTCGGTGAATATGCTGCCCCATTTGAATTCGAACATGTACTCACTTATGGTGAGGATACAAAGGTTATCAGTCAGGTGTGTCATGGCCTTCATTTTGATAATCATGTCAGCATGATCACATATATTAAGCAGTATCTCAGCGAACATCAGGATTCAACTCATACTCTCTTAGTTAAAGGTGCGAATAGCGCGGGTATGAGCCAAGTTGTTGCTGGACTTAAGGAGAACTTTTCATGATCATTTGGCTAGCTGAGTTACTACAGCCATATTTTTCATTTTTTCGCTTGTTTGAATATCTCTCATTTCGAGCGATTGTCAGCGTTATCACCGCCCTTAGTTTATCTTTGTGGATGGGACCAAGGCTGATCAAACGTTTACAAATGATGCAAATTGGTCAAGTGGTTCGTCACGATGGTCCAGAATCTCATTTTAGTAAACGCGGAACCCCAACAATGGGGGGCGTGATGATCTTAGCTGCTATTGTGATTACGGTTCTTCTTTGGGCTGATCTTTCTAACCCATATGTGTGGGCCGTCTTGGCGGTGTTACTGGGTTATGGCGCCGTTGGGTTTGTCGATGATTACCGTAAAGTCGTACGCAAAAATACCGATGGCTTAGTGGCTCGTTGGAAGTATTTTTGGCAGTCAGCGATAGCACTCGTCGTGGCGTTTGCGCTTTATGCTCACGGTCACGATACGGCAGCGACACAATTGGTTGTCCCATTCTTTAAAGATGTGATGCCGCAACTTGGCCTGCTGTATATCGTACTGACTTACTTTGTGATTGTCGGAACCAGTAATGCGGTGAACCTGACTGATGGGCTAGATGGCCTAGCGATCATGCCTACGGTTTTAGTTGCAGCGGGTTTTGCCTTTATTGCGTGGGCGACAGGCAATGTTAACTTCGCCGAGTATCTGCATATCCCATATATTCCATATACATCAGAGCTTGTTATCGTATGTACGGCAATGGTTGGCGCTGGTTTAGGCTTCTTATGGTTTAACACTTATCCAGCTCAAGTATTCATGGGTGATGTGGGCTCGCTTGCTTTGGGTGGTGCGTTAGGCACAATTGCTGTATTGGTTCGCCAAGAGTTAGTTCTCGTGATCATGGGCGGCGTCTTTGTAATGGAAACGCTGTCGGTGATCCTTCAAGTCGGTTCTTATAAATTGCGTGGTCAGCGTATTTTCCGCATGGCTCCAATTCACCATCATTACGAGCTTAAAGGTTGGCCAGAGCCACGCGTTATTGTGCGTTTCTGGATCATTTCAATGGTGCTTGTGCTTATTGGTTTAGCGACATTAAAAGTACGTTAATTATATGAGAAGCAATCAAGTCGATTGCTTCTCGTTTTCTTATTGGTAGAAGTGGTATCGACATGGCTCATTGGCAAGGTATTCATAATGTGGTGGTTGTAGGGCTCGGGATTACAGGGCTTTCAGTGGTTCAACATCTGAAGAAAACGCAGCCGCAATTGTCACTTCGAGTGATTGACACTCGTATGAGTCCGCCAAGTAAAGAGCAACTCCCTCAAGATGTTGAACTTCACTCTGGCAGTTGGAATACCGCTTGGTTAGCAGAAGCCGACCTCGTTGTTGCAAACCCAGGTATTGCACTCGCAACACCAGAAATTCAATCTGTATTACAGCAAGGTATACCTGTTATTGGTGATATTGAGCTGTTTGCATGGGCGGTGAAAAAGCCGGTTATTGCGATCACAGGCTCAAATGGTAAAAGCACAGTAACGGATTTGACGGGTGTTATGGCAAGTGCTTCAGGCTTAAATGTGGGCGTTGGTGGGAATATCGGCGTGCCTGCTCTCGACTTGCTAAATCAAGATGCCGATTTGTATGTCTTAGAGTTATCGAGCTTTCAATTAGAGACAACCAGTAGTCTAAAACTTACCGCGGCAGCCTTCCTCAATTTATCTGAAGATCATATGGATCGCTATGATGGCATGGGGTCGTATCGTCAAGCCAAATTGCGCATTTTCAATAACGCTGAAACCGCGATTATTAATCGTGAAGACGTTCAAACCACCGCCGATCATTTTACTGGGAACATCAAATCATTTGGTTTTGATGATCAAGATTTCGGCTTGATGGTTAAAGATGGAAAAGAGTATTTGGCAGACAACGGACAAGCACTGCTTGCGGTTGATGAGCTTACTCTTGTTGGGCGACATAATGTTGCCAATGCTTTGGTGGCTTTAGCCTTATTGAAACAGGTTGGCATCGACTTATTCAGCACGTTACCAGCATTGAAGGCATACAACGGTCTCACTCATCGTTGCCAAGTGGTGGCCAATCATCGTGGAATTAAGTGGGTCAACGACTCTAAAGCGACCAATGTTGCGAGTACATTAGCAGCGCTTTCTGGTTTGGATTGCCAAGGGACGCTGTATTTGCTGGTGGGCGGAGTGGGTAAAGGCGCTGATTTCTCTGAGTTGTCTCCAGTGTTGAAAACATTACCGGTTCAATTATGTTGTTTTGGTGAAGATGCCGATGAATTTATGCCTCTTCACACATCCGCAAAAAAATATGATTCAATGCACGATATCATTAGATCGATTGAAGATCAGTTGGTTGAAGGCGATATGGTGATGTTATCGCCTGCGTGTGCTAGCTTCGATCAGTTTAAAAACTTCATGGCGAGAGGTGATGCCTTCACTGCTCTTGCTCAACAATACGCTTAGTCAGTAGTAAGGCGATGAACTTGGTCAGTGTGAAGCAGTGTAAAGATAAGTGGCAAGATTGGTTCATGACACCAACCCCCGATGCGCTGTTTGATCGTCAATTGGTTTGGATTGCTCTTGGTCTAATGCTTACGGGGTTAGTGATGGTGACATCGGCTTCATTCCCTATTAGCTCACGACTGACGGATCAACCCTTTCACTTTATGTTTCGTCATGCTGTTTTCCTCGGTTTAGCGCTCATAACATCAAGTGTGATACTGCAGATTCCATTGAAACGTTGGATGCAGTACAGCTCCTATTTGTTAGCACTCTCGTTCTTTTTACTGGTCGTGGTATTAGTGGCGGGAAAATCCGTGAACGGAGCCTCACGCTGGATCCCTCTAGGTCTGTTCAATTTACAGCCTGCAGAGGTCGCGAAACTTTCGCTGTTTATTTTTATGGCGGGGTATTTGGTTCGTAAACAGGCAGAAGTAAGGGAAACCTTTTTTGGCGGATTTATGAAGCCGATTCTTGTTTTTGGGTTATTAGCCGCGCTTCTACTTGGGCAGCCAGACTTGGGTACCGTAGTCGTTATGCTGGTCACCCTATTTGGAATGCTGTTCATTGCCGGCGCTAAGCTCACTCAATTTATTGGACTCGTGGTGGTAGGGATCATCGCGGTCATTGGACTGATAGCCTTAGAGCCTTATCGAATTCGACGAGTGACATCATTTTTGGACCCGTGGGAAGACCCATTTGGTAGCGGTTATCAGTTGACTCAGTCATTGATGGCTTTTGGTCGAGGAGAGTGGTTTGGTCAAGGGTTAGGTAATTCCATCCAAAAATTGGAGTACTTACCAGAGGCTCATACCGACTTTGTATTTGCCGTGTTGGCGGAAGAGTTAGGCTTTATTGGCGTAACTTTAGTGTTAATCCTTATCTTTAGCCTGGTGTTAAAAGCGGTCTTTATTGGTAAGCGAGCGTTCGAAAGCAAGCAACAATTTGGTGGCTATCTCGCATTTGGTATCGGGATCTGGTTTGCCTTCCAAACATTGGTTAATGTAGGGGCCGCTGCGGGTATTGTTCCGACCAAAGGCTTAACCTTGCCACTAATCAGTTATGGTGGGTCGAGCTTGATTGTTATGTCGACGGCGGTATCCATACTCTTGAGAATAGATCACGAATGTAGGGTGCAGAAAAAAAGCACGCCTTTAGCAGATTCAGCAGAACAAGACTTTATCAGAACAGAAAACGATGAAAAAAAATAAACGTTTATTAGTTATGGCTGGTGGCACCGGTGGGCATGTTTTCCCTGGCCTTGCTGTTGCCAAAAAGCTTCAGCAACAAGGCTGGGAAATCCGCTGGTTAGGCACGGCGGATCGTATGGAAGCTGAGTTAGTTCCTAAACATGGCATAGACATTGATTTTATTAAGGTAAAAGGTCTACGTGGACAGGGCTTGGCTAAATTAGTTAAAGCGCCTTTCCAGATCATTAATGCCATTATCCAAGCGCGACGCCATATGAAGAACTGGCAACCTGATGTCGTACTTGGGATGGGTGGATACGTAAGCGGACCGGGTGGCATTGCGGCATGGTTGCTGGGTATTCCCGTTGTCTTGCATGAGCAGAATGCTGTCGCAGGGTTAACCAATCAATGGCTCTCTAAAATTGCCAAAAAAGTATTCCAAGCGTTTCCTGGCGCATTTCCACACGCAGAAGTGGTCGGCAACCCAGTTCGTCAAGATGTGGCTGAGTTACCTGATCCAGAAATTCGAATGACGTCACGCGAAGGTGACATTCGTATTTTAGTGATGGGAGGCAGCCAAGGTGCTCAAATTTTAAATAGAACAATGCCTGATGCACTGAAAGCGTTAGGTAATGGCTACACGGTTATCCACCAAGCTGGAAGAAATAACCGCGAGGAAGTCCTTAAGGCATACCCTCAAGAGATGACCGATAATGTTGAGGTGGTAGAATTTATCGATGATGTTGCTCAAGCTTATGCGTGGGCCGATTTATTGGTTTGTCGCTCGGGTGCATTGACGGTTTCTGAGGTCTCTGCGGCAGGTATTGGGGCGGTATTTATCCCATTTATGCATAAAGACCGCCAACAGGCACTTAATGCAGACCATTTAGTTGAGTGTGGTGCGGCTGAAATGATAGAGCAACCTGATCTGAGCGTTGCTAAGTTAACCAGCAATATCCAAGCTTTAACTCGAACAGAATTACTTGCAATGGCAAAACAAGCGCGTAAAGCTGCCAAGCTTGATGCTGACATGACTGTTGCCAAGGCTATTATTGCCTTAACTGAATAATGAGAATTGAAAATGACGATTGAACATACTCAAAACCTTGCTCAAATTCGTGCCATGGTGCCAGAAATGCGTCGTGTTAAGTCTATCCACTTTGTAGGGATTGGCGGGGCTGGAATGAGTGGTATTGCGGAAGTACTGTTAAATGAAGGTTATCAAATTACAGGTTCTGATCTTTCAGAAAACCCAGTCACAGAGCGATTGACTAGCAAAGGTGCAACCGTATTTTTTGGTCATCAAGCCAGTAACGTAGAAAGTGCGAGCGTGGTTGTTGTTTCAACTGCGATTAATGAAGAAAACCCTGAACTCGTTGCCGCACGTGAGTTGAGAATTCCAGTTGTTCGCCGTGCAGAAATGTTGGCTGAATTGATGCGTTTTCGACATGGTATCGCAGTTGCCGGAACTCATGGTAAAACGACAACAACAGCCTTAGTGACTCAGATCTATTCTGAAGCAGGCTTAGATCCAACATTTGTAAATGGCGGTTTAGTAAAAAGTGCAGGCACTAATGCTCGGCTAGGTTCAAGCCGCATTTTAATTGCTGAAGCGGATGAGAGCGACGCTTCGTTCTTACATTTACAGCCTATGGTCAGTATTGTCACCAACATCGAAGCGGATCATATGGAAACGTATGGCGGCGATTTTGAAGTATTGAAACAGACATTTGTCGATTTCTTGCATAACTTACCCTTTTATGGACAAGCGATTGTTTGCGTTGACGATGATGTTGTGCGTGAGTTAATTCCTCGTATTAGCCGTCAAGTGATCACTTATGGTTTCTCTGACGATGCTGATGTTCGAATTGAAAATTATCATCAAGATGGACAACAAGGTAAGTTCATTGTTGTACGCGAAGGCAAAGCTAACTTAGATATCACCTTGAATATCCCAGGCCGTCATAACGCACTCAACGCATCTGCGGCAATTGCAGTAGCAACGGAAGATGACATCTCTGATGAGGCTATTTTAGCGGCAATGGCAGGAACCCAAGGAACAGGACGTCGCTTTGACCACTTAGGTGAATTCGATACTGGTAATGGTGTTGCTATGCTTGTCGATGATTACGGACATCACCCAACAGAAGTTGATGTTACGATTCAAGCTGCACGTTCTGGCTGGAAAGAGAATCGATTGGTGATGATTTTCCAACCTCACCGTTACAGTCGTACTCGTGATTTATACGATGATTTTGCTAATGTACTTGAGCAAGTGGACGTATTAATCATGCTAGATGTTTATGCGGCGGGTGAAAAACCGATTGCAGGCGCAGATGGTCGAGCTTTGTGTCGGACCATTCGTAGCCGCGGAAAGATCGATCCTATTTTCGTTCCAGACGCTCAAACACTGCCTTCCGTGCTGGCTAATGTGCTCCAAGATGGTGATCTAGTCTTGACTCAAGGTGCGGGTGATGTTGGTAAAGTAGCAAAACAGCTGGCGGCTCTTGAGTTAAATATTAATAGAATGCAGCAAGTGTCGTGAGATCCTGCACAATGCGTGTTTGAGTCCCCAGATTGAGAAATTGATTAGATTGAGCTTGAAATTCTTACTATCAATGTTTGATAGTTTGAATAAGCTCAGTATAATCCCAAGGTTAAAGTAAGTGCTTTTACCTCTATTACGAAACGATAGGGAATAGAATTGCAAGCTAAGAAAAGGGATCGCGGACTTTGGTAGAAAGTGCTTTAAGTGAAGGCCGTTCAGTATCCAATTACCCACTAGTAAAAGAGCACGCTTTTGGCGCGACCTTTTTGCTGGTGGTTTTACTATTAATTGGCTCTCTTCTTTATTCAACATTAAGTTGGATGTGGGATGATCAACGACTCCCACTCTCAAAAATAGTATTGCAAGGTGATTTGAGTTACGTAACGGCACACGATGTACAGCGTGCTTTTGCTCAGTTGGATCATATTGGCACCTTTATGTCGCAAGATATTGATGCATTGCAATCGAGTGTTCAGGCTATTCCATGGGTGTCACAGGTATCCATTCGTAAGCAATGGCCTGACACAGTGAAAGTATTTTTAACGGAATATCACGCTTCTGCTATCTGGAATGGAAATGAACTGTTAAATGAATCTGGTGATGTATTTAATGGTGATGTTGGCCAGCTGAAAGGTGAGCGAGTTAAGCTTTATGGACCTGACGGTACAAGCCAGCAAGTATTGAATATTTGGCAAGAGAATAACCCTCGCTTTCAAAGTTTAGGGTTAGCAATTACCTCTCTTGTGTTGAATGAGCGTAGAGCGTGGCAAATTATTTTAGATAATGGCATTCGTCTTGAATTAGGCAAAGAGTCGTTATCAGAACGTATTGAGCGATTTATCTCACTTTATAATGAATTAGGCGCAAAAGCTGAACAAGTGAGCTATATCGATCTTAGGTATGATACGGGAGCTGCCGTTGGTTGGTTTCCTAAGCAAGACTTAGAACAAGAGAGTACAGATGACTAAGACCACAGATGACAACATTATTGTTGGTCTTGATATAGGCACTGCAAGTGTTTCGGCTCTAGTTGGTGAAGTCCTACCTGATGGTCAAATAAACATCATTGGTGCAGGAAGTAGTCCTTCTCGAGGGATGGATAAAGGCGGCGTTAACGATCTTGAATCCGTTGTTAAATCGGTACAAAGAGCGGTCGACCAAGCAGAGTTAATGGCAGAATGCCAAATTAGTAATGTATTTATCTCCTTGTCGGGTAAGCATATTGCAAGCCGTATCGAGAAAGGGATGGGGACCATATCTGATGAGGAAGTTTCTCAGGATGATATGGATCGCGCCATACATACTGCCAAGTCAATCAAAATTGGGGAAGAACTGCGTATCCTGCACGTTATTCCTCAAGAATTTACGATTGACTACCAAGAGGGAATTAAAAACCCGCTTGGTTTGTCTGGTGTCCGTATGGAAGTGAGTGTTCATCTTATTTCCTGCCATAATGATATGGCGCGGAACATTATTAAAGCAGTGGAACGTTGTGGACTAAAAGTTGAACAGCTAGTGTTCTCCGGTTTGGCCTCAAGTAATGCCGTTATTACCGAAGATGAGCGAGAGCTGGGTGTCTGTGTTGTCGATATTGGCGCTGGTACAATGGATGTGTCTATTTGGACTGGTGGTGCATTAAGGCATACTGAAGTTTTTTCTTACGCTGGTAATGCGGTCACAAGTGACATTGCATTTGCGTTTGGCACCCCTGTCAGTGATGCTGAAGAGATTAAAGTTAAATACGGCTGCGCATTAAGCGAATTAGTGAGTAAAGATGACACCGTTAACGTCCCAAGCGTTGGTGGGCGTCCTTCTCGTAGCTTGCAAAGACAGACATTATCAGAAGTTATTGAGCCTCGTTACACTGAGTTAATGGGCTTGGTTAATCAGACGATTGATACTGTTCAAGTTAAATTGCGCGAAGATGGTATTAAGCACCATTTAGCTGCTGGTGTCGTCTTAACGGGTGGCGCAGCACAAATTGAAGGATTGGTGGAGTGTGCAGAACGCGTATTCCGCAATCAAGTTAGAGTAGGTAAACCTCTAGAAGTTAGTGGTTTAACCGATTACGTTAAAGAGCCGTATCATTCTACGGCTGTTGGCTTACTTCATTATGCAAAAGATAGTCAGATCAATGATGATGGTGAATATAGTGAGCCAAAGCGCTCTTCTGTATCGTCAGTGTCAGGAATATTCGGCAAGTTGCGTAACTGGATACAAAATGAGTTTTAACCTGAGTTGCAGGGAAAACGGAGACAACACATGTTTGAACCGATGATGGAAATGTCAGACGATGCAGTAATCAAAGTCGTTGGAGTTGGTGGTGGCGGCGGTAATGCTGTAGAACACATGGTGCGAGAGTCTATTGAAGGCGTTGAGTTCATCAGTGTAAACACAGATGCGCAAGCACTGCGTAAAACAAGCGTAAATAGCGTTATCCAAATTGGTGGCGACATCACTAAAGGCTTAGGTGCTGGTGCAAACCCGCAAGTTGGACGTGATGCAGCTCTTGAAGACCGAGATAGAATTAAAGAAATTCTGACTGGGGCCGATATGGTATTTATAGCCGCTGGTATGGGTGGTGGTACTGGTACTGGTGCTGCTCCTGTTATTGCTGAAGTGGCAAAAGAGCTAAATATCTTAACGGTTGCCGTTGTGACTAAACCTTTCAGCTTTGAAGGCAAGAAGCGTTTAGCCTTTGCAGAGCAAGGTATTGAAGAACTGTCTAAGCATGTTGACTCTTTGATTACGATTCCAAATGAGAAGTTGCTTAAAGTTCTTGGTCGTGGCGTGACGCTACTTGAAGCATTTGCAAGTGCCAATGATGTACTTAAAAATGCGGTTCAAGGTATTGCGGAGCTTATTACGCGTCCTGGTATGATCAACGTCGATTTCGCCGATGTTCGTACAGTGATGTCGGAAATGGGCCACGCAATGATGGGTAGTGGTATTTCTCGTGGTGAAGATCGCGCAGAAGAAGCCGCAGAAACTGCAATCTCAAGCCCATTACTAGAAGATATTGATTTAGCTGGTGCTCGTGGCGTACTAGTTAACATTACCGCTGGTTTAGACATGCGTTTAGATGAATTTGAAACTGTGGGTAACACAGTGAAAGCATTTGCATCGGATAACGCAACGGTGGTTATCGGTACTTCTCTAGACCCAGATATGACAGATGAAATTCGCGTTACTGTTGTTGCAACGGGTATCGGTACAGAAAAAAAGCCTGATATCACATTAGTTGCGGGTGGAAAAGCGAAAGTGGCAGCAGTGTCACAACCGCAAGCGCCAGTACAACAAGCTGCGAAAGTAGAAGAAAAACCGGCACAACCTTTGCAAGAAAAAGTAGAGGTAAAACCACAGCCGACATCGCCAAATATGAGTCAACCTTCAGTGAGTGCGGGTCAAAGCGCAGCACCAAAGGCTGAAAAAGAGAGTGGATACTTAGATATCCCAGCATTTTTACGTCGTCAGGCTGACTAATTAGTAACCATTAATTTGACACTGTTCAAAATTATGGTAGCATTCGCGGTCGGTTAGCTAACCGATCGTGATTGTAGCACTGACAAAGAGGCAAGCAGATGATCAGACAACGTACTCTGAAAGAAATAGTGACAACAATCGGTGTGGGTCTCCATTCCGGTCGTAAAGTGACACTTACTCTTCGCCCTGCTGCTGCAAATACGGGTATCATTTATCGTCGTACTGACCTAAATCCGCCTGTTGATTTTCCAGCAGATCCGGCGTCAGTACGTGACACTATGCTATGTACAGCATTAGTTAATGATGAAGGCGTACGCATTTCCACGGTAGAGCACCTTAGTGCTGCACTTGCTGGTATGGGTATCGATAACATCATTATTGAGGTTGATGCACCTGAAATTCCAATCATGGATGGCAGTGCAAGTCCGTTTGTTTACTTGTTACAACAAGCTGGAGTTCAAACGCTCAATACTCCAAAGCGATTCATTCGAATTAAAAAGCCGGTACGTTTTGAAGACGGTGACAAATGGGCTGAATTTGTTCCATTTAATGGCTTCCGAATGGATTTTGAAATCGACTTTAATCACCCTGCGATTGAATCAGACGAACAACGCATGTTGTTTGACTTCTCTTCTCAAGGTTTTGTTAAAGAGATTTCTCGTGCTCGTACATTTGGTTTTATGCGTGATATTGAGTACTTACAATCACAGAACCTATGTTTAGGTGGCAGCTTTGATTGTGCGATTGTTCTAGATGAATATCGAATTTTGAATGAAGAAGGTCTTCGTTACGAAAATGAATTCGTTACTCATAAAGTTCTAGATGCTATCGGTGATTTATACATGTGTGGACACGCTATTATTGGTGAGTTCCGAGCTTATAAATCAGGGCATGGTTTGAATAACCAATTATTAAGAGCTGTGCTTGCTGACCAAGAAGCTTGGGAATGGGCTACTTTTGAAGAAGAAGCTGGTTCTCCAGTTGCATTTGCAGACCCTAATATGGTTTTAGCGTAAGTAGCACAAATTGAATTTAAAAAAGCCAGGTGTTGAAGCCTGGCTTTTTTGTATCTGAATCTTTATAGCGAAAATCGTTCCATGGCTATTTGTTTTTTACTGCCATTTGAGCAATTTTCTCAAGGCGAGCTTTTATTTTCGGTGGTGCCATTTCTGCGATCATTAACAGAGAACCTGCTGCCGCATCAGAAATAGGTGGGCGAGACGGTTCCTTGTTTTCATGCTTCTCCTGCATCGTTCTATAAAGTGCTGGGTTTATTTTCACTTCAAGTCCAATTAGTCTGGCAAACCCCATATTTCTCAGTTGACTTAAAATCATCAGCCGATCGTAGTTTATCTTCATCTTTATCGATGCACTCGCAACTTCGATAACAAGATTACCGCCACGTAAGTTTGCGGCCCTACATTGGTTTGCAGTTCCTTTAGGTAAAATATCACGCAAGGCATTATTGATGGTCATTATCTCGGCGGCATGCTCTTGTAATTGGTTGAATCGAGATTCTGAAATGAGCGTTTGAGTAAGGGTTGGCCGATGATCACGCATGAAATTACTCATAAATAGAAGAGATATACGTGCAGTTTAGACGAGGAAGGCTTGTTGGTACACTGTTGTTGCAATCAAAGTTTGTCTATTCATTCGTCAATCGAGCATAAAAGTACAAAGTGCTTCAAACTATTGGGTTTAGCGATGGTTGTTCAACTCAAAATTACTTACACTACTGAGTACAAAATTCAGAATGAGCCTTGAAAATCAAAGTCTGTATCACAATATCAGTGAGAGATGATTTATCTCAGTATCCTTAGTTTAAAACTGGTAGAGACTGAAGGCATTAATACTAGATCGAAGACGATCTAAGAACGAGAGATCCACAGCAAATGATTACTAAGTTACTGACAAAGGTAATTGGCAGTCGCAATGACAGAACACTGCGCCGCCTTAGAAAAATCGTAAAAGAAATTAATAACTATGAGCCAACGTTTGAAGCATTATCTGACGAAGAGCTTAAAGCGAAAACGATAGAATTCCGTGCTCGCCTAGAAAAAGGTGAGAGCTTAGATAACCTGCTTCCTGAAGCTTTCGCAACGGTGCGTGAAGCATCAAAACGTGTTTATGGCATGCGCCATTTCGACGTTCAGCTTATTGGTGGCATGGTACTAAACAATGGCCAGATTGCAGAAATGCGTACTGGTGAAGGTAAAACACTTACCGCAACATTACCTGCATATCTAAATGCACTGCCTGGGAAAGGTGTGCATATCGTTACAGTGAATGATTACCTAGCGAAGCGTGATGCGGAAACGAACCGCCCACTGTTTGAATTCTTAGGCATGACCGTTGGTGTTAACGTTCCAAATATGGCACCACCAGAAAAGAAAGAAGCGTACCTTGCTGATATTCTTTATGGAACAAACAACGAATTCGGTTTTGATTATTTGCGTGACAACATGGCTTTCCGCAATGAAGATCGAGTTCAACGTGCGCGTTTCTTCGCGGTTGTCGATGAAGTTGACTCGATTTTAATCGATGAAGCTCGTACACCATTGATCATCTCTGGTCCTGCTGAAGATAGCTCTGAGCTATACACTAAGATTAATACCCTGATCCCTCATCTTGAATTACAAGAAAAAGAGGATTCAGAAGAGTATCGTGGTGATGGTCACTACACCATGGATGAGAAATCTAAACAGGTGTACTTAACTGAAACAGGCCAAGAGTTTGTTGAAGAGTTGATGGTTAAAAATGGTTTGATGGAAGAGGGGGATACCCTCTATTCACCAACCAATATCAGCCTATTGCATCATGTTAATGCTGCGCTACGTGCTCACGTACTGTTTGAGAAAGATGTTGATTACATCATCTCTGAAGAGGGCGAAATTGTAATTGTTGATGAGCACACAGGTCGTACTATGCCTGGTCGTCGCTGGTCTGAAGGTTTACACCAAGCTGTTGAAGCAAAAGAAGGTGTGAAGATTCAGAATGAAAACCAAACATTAGCATCAATTACGTTCCAAAACTTCTTCCGTCTGTATGAAAAACTGTCAGGCATGACGGGTACTGCGGATACAGAAGCCTTTGAATTCCAATCGATCTATGGGTTAGAAACCGTTGTTATTCCAACGAACAAACCTATGGTTCGCGATGATATGCCGGATGTGGTGTACCGTACTGAAGAGGATAAGTTCAACGCAATCATTGAAGATATTAAAGATCGCGTTGAAAAAGGCCAACCAAGCTTAGTGGGTACGGTTTCGATTGAAAAATCTGAACTGCTTTCTAATGCACTGAAAAAAGCGAAAGTGAAACATAACGTACTTAACGCTAAATTCCACGAAATGGAAGCTGAGATTGTTGCACAAGCGGGTACGCCAAGCGCGGTTACTATCGCAACTAACATGGCTGGTCGTGGTACGGATATTGTACTAGGTGGTAGCTGGCAAGCTCAGGTTGAGAAGTTAGACAACCCAAGCAAAGAGCAAATCGCTGAAATTAAAACCGCATGGAAAATTGTTCACGATAAAGTTTTAGAATCTGGTGGTTTACACATCATTGGTACTGAACGTCATGAATCTCGTCGTATCGATAACCAGCTTCGTGGTCGTTCTGGTCGTCAAGGTGATGCTGGCTCTTCACGTTTCTATCTATCAATGGAAGATTCTCTGCTGCGTATTTTCACATCAGAGCGCATGGCTGGTTTGATTCAAAGCGGTATGGATGAAGGCGAAGCGATTGAAAGCCGCATGTTGTCTCGCTCTATTGAAAAAGCGCAACGTAAAGTTGAAGGCCGTAACTTTGATATTCGTAAACAGTTACTTGAGTACGATGATGTTGCCAATGACCAACGTAAAGTGGTTTATGAGCTACGTGATGAACTAATGAGTGCTGATGACATCAGCGAAATGATTGAACACAATCGCGAAGATGTCTTCACTACCGTAATCAACGAGTACATTGCCCCTCAATCTCTAGATGATATGTGGGATATAGCAGGTCTTGAAGAGCGCATGAAGAATGACTTCGATCTTGAGATGCCAATTCAGGCATGGCTAGATGAAGATGATAAACTTTATGAAGAAGCATTACGAGAGAAGATCTTAAACACGGCAGTTGAGACTTACCGTGCTAAAGAAGAGACTGTTGGCGCAACTGTTTTACGTAACTTTGAAAAATCAGTGATGCTACAAACCCTTGATACGTTGTGGAAAGAACACCTAGCGGCAATGGATCATTTACGTCAAGGTATTCACCTACGTGGTTATGCTCAGAAGAACCCAAAACAAGAGTACAAGCGTGAATCGTTTGAGTTGTTTGAGGATCTTCTTGAAGCACTAAAACTTGATGTGATCACTATCTTGAGCAAAGTTCGAGTTCAACAACAAGAAGAAGTTGAACGTATGGAAGAGCAACGTCGAGCGCAAGCAGAAGAAGCGGCACGTCGTCAGCAATTCCAACATAAAAATGCGGATAACCAGTTATCTGATGAAGAGCATACGGAAGAAGGTCACCAACCTATGGTACGTGAAGAGCGTAAAGTAGGTCGTAATGAACCATGTCCATGTGGCTCTGGTAAGAAATACAAACAGTGTCATGGTCAAATTGCATAATCCATGATCTGTTTTTAATAAATAAAAGAGTCGCTTAGGCGGCTCTTTTTGTAGGTAAAACATAGGAATGTACATGAAACGCGTCCATATCGTTGCAGCGATCATCTTTAACTCAGATAAAAGCCAAGTATTTATCACAAAGCGCCCGGATCACGTTCATAAAGGAGGCTTTTGGGAGTTCCCTGGTGGCAAAGTAGAAGAGGGGGAATCCATCGAGGATGCGATGAACCGTGAATTAAACGAAGAAATTGGTATTGAGATTGTTGAACAATCCTTATTCGAACATTTGGAGTTTGATTACCCGGATAAATCTCTAAAATTTGACTTCATCGTAGTGAGCCAATTTAAACATGAACCGTATGGCAAAGAGGGGCAACAAGGGGAGTGGGTGGCCGTCGAAAACCTAGCTAAGTATGCATTTCCTGAAGCGAATGTTCCAATTTTAGAGCGAGTTATAAAAGAATTTAGGCGGTAGTCATAGGGTTTAAAACTCTAGCACGGAGTAACGCTTTACGTTACATTGTGTTCATCATCACAAAAGGAGAACAACGCAATGGTTCGAATTGCGATTGCAGGAGCAGCAGGCCGAATGGGCCGAAACCTCGTAAAAGCAACACATCATCACTCAGGCGCTGCTGTTGGAGCTGGCTCTGAGCGTCCTGAATCTTCCCTTATTGGCGTCGATATTGGTGAACTCTGCGGTGAGGGGCATTTTAATGTTTCTCTGGTTGATAACTTAGAAAAATCAATTGAGCAGTTTGACGTCATTGTCGATTTCACCGCACCAGTAAGTACTCTAGTTAACATCGAATTATGCCGTCAGCATGGTAAAAAACTGGTGATTGGCACAACGGGTTTTTCTGAAGAAGAGAAACAAGTGATCGCTCATGCTTCGAAAGAAATTCCGATCATTATGGCACCTAACTATAGCGTGGGTGTTAACTTAGTCTTTAAGTTGTTGGAAAAAGCCGCGAAAGTGATGGGTGATTATTGTGACGTGGAAATTGTAGAGGCACACCATCGCCATAAAGTTGATGCGCCATCAGGTACTGCGATTGGCATGGGAGAAGCTATTGCAGATGCAATGGGAAATGATCTCAATGATGTGGCAGTTTGGTCTCGCGAAGGGATAACTGGCGAACGTACAAAAGATGAAATTGGTTTTGCAACGATTCGCGCAGGTGACATTATTGGAGAGCACACGGCAATGTTTGCCGATATTGGTGAACGTGTTGAGATTACTCATAAAGCGACCGATCGTATGACCTTTGCTAATGGTGCCATTAAAGCTGCGGTTTGGCTAAATGAAAAGCCTGCTGGCTTCTATACAATGACTGATGTTTTAGGCTTAAATGACCTTTAAGTAGATAATTATGCGCTGAGATCTCTCGGCGCATAGAAATTCCCTACCTTTTTCTCACCACTCTTCTTCATATTTATTCACTAAAATCTCATTATATCCAAGGTGTTTACTTATTATTTTGGGTGTTTGATGTCTATTTTTCGTTATTGTTCTTATAATTTGTATTAAATTATTTAAAGTAACGATTGCGTATTGTCTATTTGTTTTTATGATCGATTGTTAGTGTGTATTTTTATCCCAAATAATAGTTTTACTGGTTTTGAGCTGTTTATTACATCTAAATGTTCTGTTTTGGGGCTTTTAGGGTGAAAGTTCGAATTTCGCGTTAAAAGACCATATTTATTTTCGAGTGAATGTTGACACAAATCACGCTAATCAATAGAATACCGCCAATTTGTCTAATTTCCATAAAAACGCTGGTTAATCGCGTAAAGGAAGGTAGAATTGCAAATTAAATCAACTTTAATGCATTTTTATTCTGGAGGTTGCCTTGAGTAAGTCAGCACTGCTAGTCCTAGAAGATGGGACGGTATTCCACGGTGAGTCCATAGGCGCAGATGGTTCCGCTGTTGGAGAAGTCGTTTTTAACACCTCGATGACGGGGTACCAAGAAATCCTCACTGATCCTTCCTATTCCCAACAAATTGTTACCCTCACTTATCCCCATATAGGCAATACCGGAACCAATTCCGAAGATGAAGAATCCTCTTCTATCCATGCCCAAGGCCTTGTAATTCGCGATCTCCCCCTCATCGCTTCTAATTTCCGTAATGAACAATCCCTTTCTGATTATCTTAAATCACAAAATATCGTTGGTATTGCTGATATCGATACGCGCAAGTTAACTCGAATCTTGCGTGAGAAAGGCGCTCAAAACGGTTGCATCGTTGCTTGTGCATCTTTGAAAGGTAGCCATATCGATGAAGCTTTGGCTCTTGCTAAGGCAAAAGAATTTCCTGGCTTGAAGGGGATGGACCTTGCGAAAGAAGTTACAACAAAAGAAGCGTATCAATGGAAGCAGGGTTCGTGGACGCTTACGGGTGGCCTTCCTGAAGCGAAAGATGATAGCGAATTGCCATACCACGTTGTCGCTTATGACTTCGGAGCAAAGCGTAACATCTTGCGTATGCTTGTTGACCGCGGCTGCCGCCTAACGGTTGTTCCAGCTGAAACATCAGCAGAAGAAGTATTAGCACTGAATCCAGACGGCGTTTTCCTATCAAACGGCCCAGGCGACCCAGAGCCATGTACTTACGCGATTGAAGCAACCAAAGTGTTCCTAGAAAAAGGTCTACCGATTTTCGGTATCTGTTTAGGTCACCAAATTCTAGCTCTAGCGTCTGGCGCTAAAACAGTGAAGATGAAGTTTGGTCACCACGGTGCAAACCATCCGGTGAAAGATTTGGAGCGTGATGTTGTGATGATTACTTCACAAAACCACGGCTTTGCGGCTGATGAAGCGACACTTCCTGAAAACTTGCGAGCAACGCATAAGTCTTTATTTGATGGCTCTTTGCAGGGAATTCATCGTACAGACAAACCAGCCTTTAGCTTCCAAGGTCACCCAGAAGCTAGCCCTGGACCAGAAGATGCAGCACCGCTGTTCGACCACTTTATTGAATTAATTAAATTGCATACAGCGTAAATCGGAGTAGTAGACAATGCCAAAACGTACTGACATTAAAAGCGTTCTTATTCTAGGTGCTGGCCCGATTGTTATCGGTCAGGCTTGTGAATTCGATTACTCTGGTGCTCAAGCCTGTAAAGCCCTGCGCGAAGAAGGCTACCGAGTTATTCTTGTAAACTCGAACCCAGCAACCATCATGACTGATCCAGATATGGCAGATGCGACTTACATTGAACCTATTCATTGGGAAGTGGTTCGCAATATCATCGCGAAAGAGAAGCCAGATGCAGTGCTTCCTACAATGGGTGGGCAAACTGCGCTTAACTGTGCGCTAGATTTAGAAAAGTACGGAGTGCTTGAAGAGTTTGGTGTTGAGATGATTGGTGCAACGGCTGACGCGATTGATAAAGCGGAAGACCGTTCTCGTTTTGATAAAGCAATGAAGTCGATTGGTCTTGAGTGTCCAACGGCTGATACCGCTAAAACAATGGAAGAAGCTTACAAAGTTTTAGATATGGTTGGCTTCCCTTGTATTATTCGCCCTTCATTCACTATGGGTGGTACAGGCGGTGGTATCGCATACAACAAAGAAGAGTTTGAAGAGATTTGTCGCCGAGGTTTAGACCTTTCGCCAACGAATGAGCTGCTTATTGATGAATCTCTTATCGGTTGGAAAGAGTACGAGATGGAAGTGGTTCGTGATAAAAACGACAACTGCATCATCGTTTGTGCGATTGAAAACTTCGACCCGATGGGTATTCATACCGGTGACTCAATCACGGTTGCTCCGGCTCAAACACTTACGGACAAAGAATACCAACTAATGCGTAATGCTTCTCTTGCAGTATTGCGCGAGATTGGTGTTGAAACGGGTGGTTCAAACGTACAGTTTGGTATCAACCCGAAAGATGGCCGTATGGTTATCATTGAGATGAACCCACGTGTATCACGTTCATCTGCTCTTGCCTCTAAAGCGACTGGCTTCCCTATCGCGAAAATTGCCGCAAAACTGGCTATTGGCTTCACGCTAGATGAGTTAATGAATGACATCACTGGTGGGGCAACTCCAGCATCTTTCGAACCAACAATCGACTATGTTGTGACTAAGATTCCACGCTTTAACTTCGAGAAATTTGCAGGTGCAAATGACCGCTTAACGACACAAATGAAGTCGGTTGGCGAAGTGATGGCCATTGGTCGTAACCAACAAGAATCTCTGCAAAAAGCATTGCGTGGCCTAGAAGTTGGAGCGACGGGCTTTGATGAGATGGTTGATCTAGATGCACCAGACGCACTAACCACGATTCGCCATGAGCTAAAAGAAGCAGGTTCGGATCGCATTTGGTATATCGCAGATGCCTTCCGTGCCGGTATGTCGGTGGACGGCGTATTTAACCTTACCAATATTGACCGCTGGTTCTTGGTTCAAATCGAAGACATTGTGAAGCTTGAGCAAGACGTGAAAGCGAGTGGCTTTGCTGGCTTAAATAAAGAGATGTTGAATAAGCTGAAGCGCAAAGGTTTTGCCGATGCTCGCCTGTCTAAGATTCTAGGTGTTGCTGAAAGTGAAATTCGTCGTCTACGTGACCAATATGACATTCACCCAGTATATAAGCGCGTAGATACGTGTGCGGCTGAATTCTCTTCAGATACCGCGTACATGTACTCATCTTACGATGAAGAGTGTGAAGCGAATCCGACAGATAAAGAGAAAATCATGATCTTGGGCGGCGGTCCAAACCGTATCGGCCAAGGTATTGAATTTGATTACTGTTGTGTACACGCTTCTTTAGCACTACGTGAAGATGGCTATGAAACCATCATGGTTAACTGTAACCCTGAAACTGTTTCTACCGATTATGATACCTCTGACCGTTTATACTTCGAGCCTGTTACCTTGGAAGATGTATTAGCGATTGTTCGTGTTGAAAAACCAAAAGGTGTGATTGTTCAGTACGGTGGTCAAACACCACTGAAACTGGCGCGTGAACTTGAAGCGGCTGGTGTGCCAATTATTGGTACAAGCCCTGATGCCATCGACCGAGCTGAAGACCGTGAGCGTTTCCAAGTGGCTGTAGATCGTTTAGGTCTTTTACAACCAGAAAATGCTACCGTAACGACGATGGAGCAGGCTGTTGAAAAGTCACGTGAAATCGGTTTCCCGCTTGTCGTTCGCCCTTCGTATGTATTGGGTGGCCGAGCAATGGAAATTGTCTACGATGAGCAAGATTTACGTCGCTACTTTAATGAAGCAGTGAGTGTTTCAAATGAATCACCAGTACTACTTGATAGCTTCTTAGATGACGCGGTTGAAGTGGATGTGGATGCCATTTGTGATGGCGAACGTGTTGTTATTGCGGGTATTATGGAACACATAGAACAAGCGGGGGTTCACTCTGGTGACTCTGCATGTTCTCTTCCTGCTTATACTCTCAGCCAAGAAATTCAAGACGTGATGCGCGAACAAGTTGAAAAGCTTGCTTTCGAATTGGGTGTTCGTGGTCTTATGAATACTCAGTTTGCGGTTAAGAATAATCAAGTCTACCTTATTGAAGTTAACCCTCGAGCTGCGCGTACGGTTCCGTTTGTTTCTAAGGCAACCAGTGCACCTGTTGCGAAGATTGCCGCTCGTGTAATGGCTGGTCAGTCTCTAGAGTCTCAAGGCTTTACTAAAGAGATTATTCCGCCTTACTACTCTGTAAAAGAGGTGGTATTACCGTTCAATAAGTTCCCTGGTGTTGACCCACTATTAGGGCCAGAAATGCGCTCTACGGGTGAAGTGATGGGGGTTGGTGCAACATTCGCTGAAGCTTATGCGAAAGCGGAACTTGGATGTGGCAATGTTTACCCAGAAGGCGGGCGTGCGCTTCTATCTGTTCGTGAAGAAGACAAAGAGCGCGTAGTCGATTTAGCTTCTAAGCTAATTAAACTGGGTTATCAGTTGGATGCGACTCACGGCACTGCGGTTATTCTCGGCGAAGCGGGCATCAACCCTCGCTTAGTGAATAAAGTCCATGAAGGTCGTCCTCATATTCTTGACCGTATTAAGAATAATGAGTACACCTACATTGTGAATACCGCCGCTGGTCGTCAAGCGATTGAAGATTCGAAAGTACTTCGTCGCGGAGCGTTAGCTGAGAAAGTGAACTACACGACAACGCTAAATGCAGCATTTGCGGTGTGTATGGCGCACCAAGAAGATGACCGAAATACAGTCACTTCCGTTCAGGAGTTACACGCAAAAATTTAAGCAAACGGATAGAGTTTCACTTTTGCTTATTCACTAATAGACAAAGCCCGCTGACATAGCGGGCTTTTTGTTTCTTTGGTCTTACTATCGCTATTTGTTCAACGCAAACGTCGGAAGAGATAAGTGCCAGCGAATTGCGCCAAGTCGAATGAATAAGGTAACAAACACGCCTGCTAAAAATGCACTAGAGTTATCGAGGTTCATGGCAAGAGCGATAGTATGTACTGCGCCACCAGCAATACAAGCGGTCGCGTACACTTCACTACGTAAAACCATAGGGACTTCACGTGCTAAGATATCTCGGATAATACCTCCACCACAGCCAGTGATTACGCCCATGATGACGGCAACAAGTGATGAATCTTGATATATTAAAGACTTCTCTACACCAATACCAACGAACGCAGCGAGACCAATCGCATCACAAACGGGCAGTACCCACCAAGGTAGACGTTTAGGACGACGAACTAAAATCATCGTGAGTAAACAGGTGATTAAAATTACCCACAAATACGTATTATCGGTGATCCAAAATACAGGGGTAGCACCAAGGGCCATGTCGCGGATAGTACCTCCGCCAATCGCAGTTACACTTCCAAGTACAATTACGCCAAAAGGGTCCATTTTTAGGCGTCCGGCGAGAATAACACCAGATATGGCAAAGATAGCAGTGCCAAATAAATCAATGAAGTAAAGCAGCATGGAGTCCATGTTACTGATCGCTCTTGTTAAGTTTACGGGACAGGATAGGACGCGAATTGTACGAGATATTTTCTTAAAAAGTTAGCGGTTTTGACGAGTGTATTCGAAGCGAGCGCACACTTCTTTAATTGCGTTTAATGTTCTTGGGGTTGGTCTGTTGATCCAGTCTGAATTTAATGACCACATATGCTGGTTTTTCACTGCGGGGATTTCAGCTTTCCAATTTGCCCATTGGCTTTGATCTTGTATTGCATGTTCAGAAGTGAAGATAACATCGGGTTGCTTTATCACCACTTGCTCAATACTGACTTGGGGGTAAGGCGCAGAACTATTAGCAAAGATATTCTCTCCACCGCAGAAACGAAAAATTTCACTCGGCCAATTACCTTGTGCAACCGTGATGATTGGCTTTTCACTGAGTTGATAGAAGTAGCGAACTGGCTGTGATACTTCATACTGTTGCTTGAGTTTCGCTAACCCTTTTCGGTATAGCTTCGCCGCTTGTAATCCAATATTGGGGTCATCTGAAAATTGACTCATCTGCTCGATGTTTTTTGCGATATCTTCCAATGTTTTCGTTTCAGAATCGTAAATAGTAAATCCAAATTGACGAAGTTTATCTAGCTCTCTCGGCGGGTTTCCAGCAGGCCAAGCAAGGATCAAATCAGGTTGCAGAGCAATAATTCGCTCGAGTTTTATGCCTTGATAATTCGCTACTTTTTCTAACGATTTTGCCGCGTCTGGGTAATCACTATGCGCACTCACCGCGATCAGCTTATCGCCTAAACCTGCTGCATAGGCAATTTCAGTGGCATGAGGTGCTAGGCTAATGACTCGCTTGATTTTATTACCGTCAGTGGTTGGAGTCGCGGACATTGCAAAACTAGACCACAGTGCATTCGTACCTATGACAAAACAAGTTAATAGAGATGGTCGAGATAAAAGAGAAAACACGCTAGATACCTTGATAGAAAAGCAGCAATAGAGCACTTTGCACGAGGATCCAAATAAGAATTCTCCCCGCGAGTAATTTTTGCAATTGAGATAAATGCAGAGCGGATGGGGCGATACGTCCACCAAGCTTCGCTCTAATGGTTTTCTTATCGTTATAAATAGCAGGGCCGCCTAGAGATAATTCAAGCTTATGCCCTATTGCTGCCATTAACCAACCGGGGCCGGGTAATGGCCAAGTTTTTCCTTGCTCAAGCATGCCTTTAAAAGCGATGGTGGCTTTGTCACCGATGACAATCATTAAGCTGAAAAGGCGTAAGGGGATGAAATCTAGAATGGCCACACAACGAACGACAGGAATACCGAATGGCGAAAATTGATGTCTACTTGGGGACCATGCACGAGCAAGTTCTGCGGTTAGGCGATACATCAGTGCGCCAATTCCACCACCAATGGCATACCAAAATAGAACGCACACTACATTGCGACCATAGCCCATTATGATGGTTTCTGCGCCTGCTTTTCCAAGCCCTAATGTCGATAGGCTTTCTGTTTGACGGTTGACGATAGGGGCCAATAAGCGTCTTGCTAGTTTTTTATCTTCTTTAGCTAATGCTGAGACTAGTTGGTTTGCAAGCTTCTCATTATTACGCCAGTCAATGGCAATCAGTAAAAGAGCTAATTCAAAAAGTTGTGTTTGCCAAACTAACGGTTTAAGTGCCAGCATCACAGCAAGAGCGGGTAGGCACATGAGTAACCAAGCGAGGCTCCCAGATACAAGACTTTGTGAGTAGTTGTTATTGGTGTTGACTTTACTCGCTAGCAGTTCAGCGAATTTATGCCACAGCGTTGTGGGATGAGCGGAGTGCGGGATGGGTAAAATCAGGTGAAATAGCAGTGCTCCCCACATTACGAGGAGCACGCCATTTGCAAACAGTTGGTCAAATAACTCTTGCATCAATTAAGACTTACTTTAGGAGCTCAACCATTTTGAATACCATCTCTGATGAGCTTTGAGCCGCCAAAGGTAGGAATTCTTCAAAGCTCATTGGTGATTCTTTATCTGCTACATCAGAGATTGCACGTACCACAACAAATGGAACTTTGAATTGGTGACACGCTTGAGCAATAGCCGACGCTTCCATTTCAACCGCTACAACCGAAGGGAAGTGCTTACGAATGAATGCTTGACGCTCAGGAGTGCATACAAAAGCATCGCCAGTACAGATGAGGCCGCGTACTGCGTGCTTATCATCCATTTGAGCCAGCGCTTGTTCAGCAACGGCCATTAGTTTCTCGTCAGCTTTGAACGCTGCAGGTTGACCTGCCATTTGACCGATTTCGTAGCCAAATGCCGTCACGTCAGCATCATGGTGGCGCACTTCAGTTGAAACAACCACATCACCTAAGTTTAGAGATGAGTCAAAACCACCGGCAGAACCTGTGTTTAGAACAACATCTGGTTGGTATTCGCTTAGTAGGATAGAAGTACCTACCGCTGCTGCAACTTTACCAATACCTGATTGAAGCAAAACAACGTCAACACCATTTAGTTGACCAGAGAAAAAGGTACAACCGCCTTTATTGATCTCTTGTGCATTTGAAATTGCGTCTTTAAGGATGGTAACTTCTTGTTCCATCGCACCGATAATACCGACTTTCATAGTGTATCTCTTTGAAAAATGACTGATTGAATTGGGGCGAAGTGTAGCATAAATCATGTGATAAATGACTAGGGAGAGTGATAATTAGTCATGCTCTCCCTTGCTATCATTGATGAATTACTGTGCGAGATTGTCGATGGTTATTTAATAAGGTTTTTACTGAGTAGTTCCGCTCTTAATTGCTCGACTCGCTTTCGATTCACACCAAAATCAGAGTAACCTACACGGGATTCCGATCGCACGATCAGAGTTTCGCCCGTAATTCTGAGTTCTAAATCGTCTACAAATCGCATTATTTTACTGGTCGATTCAATGCGTAGGTAGTCAGTTTCTTTCGTTGCTGTTTTAGCGCCTGGAAGCGTAAGTGCCACCGCTTCGATAGCATCCATCGTTGCATTAGGAGTAAGATGGAAAGGAGCAACTGAAAATTCATCACGACTATCTTGAGTGGATACACAGTTGGGTTTATCACCACATGGGGATGAAGTTCTATCTGTCATGCTGGCTATTCCTTGGCTGCAAGCGGTAAGTGTGGCTAAGCTCAAAACAATAAAGGCTACTTTTTTCATATGATTCCCTGTTTATCACTCCAATATGATGGATAACGAAAAGGATCCAATGCGGATCCGTTTCGTACAGCTTATTCTTAAGTGGTTCAGATATCTAGATAATCTAGAATTCCTTCCGCCGCTTTGCGCCCTTCATCAATAGCAGTCACAACTAAATCGGATCCTCTTACGGCATCACCGCCAGCGAAGATTTTTTGATGACTGGTTTGATATTGAAACTCTTGTTCAGCAGGGGCCTGAATTCGTCCCCATTGATCAAGATTAACACCAAAAGGCTGTAGCCAATCCATCTTGTGTGGCTGGAAACCAAATGCCATGATCACCACATCAGCATCAATAATATGTTCGCTATCTGCAACGGGCTCAGGTCTACGTCGTCCTGCTGAATCGGCCTCACCTAGTGCGGTTTTTACCACTTTGACACCACAAACTTTCCCAGACGCATCGATCTCTATATTTAAGGGTTGAAGGTTGAATTTGAATTGAACCCCTTCCTCTTTTGCATTTTTTACTTCGCGTCTAGATCCGGGCATATTGGCCTCATCTCTACGGTAGGCACAAATGACGTTCTTCGCGTTTTGACGAATGGATGTACGAACGCAATCCATCGCGGTATCTCCTCCTCCGAGGACAACGACATTTTTACCCACCATATCGATAAAAGGATCGTCGGTGTGGAGATCCATCACTTTATAAGTATTCGAAATTAGAAATGGAAGCGCATCATAGACTCCGGGAGCGTCTTCATTTTCAAGTCCCGCACGCATGTTTTTGTATGTTCCTACTCCGAGAAAAACCGCGTCGTAGTCATCGATTAAGGTTTGGAGTTGTACATCTTTTCCGACTTCCACGTTCATTTGGAACTCGACACCCATTTCGCTGAAAATTCGACGACGATTTTGCATCACCCCTTTCTCTAATTTGAATGATGGGATCCCAAAAGTCAGTAAGCCTCCAATTTCAGGGTAACGATCAAAGACAACGGGTTTTACTCCATTTCGAATAAGAATATCAGCCGCAGCGAGCCCTGCTGGTCCAGCACCAATAATGGCGACTTTCTTATCTGTCATCTCAACATGAGACATGTCAGGTTTCCAACCCATCTCAAAGGCTTTGTCGTTAATATACTTTTCAATATTACCAATAGTGACAGCACCAAAATCATCATTTAGGGTACAAGATCCTTCGCACAGGCGATCTTGCGGGCACACTCGACCACACACTTCGGGCAAGCTATTGGTTTGATGAGAAAGTTCTGCTGCTTCAATGATTCGTCCTTCATTAGCGAGTTTCAGCCATTGAGGGATGTAGTTATGTACTGGGCATTTCCATTCGCAATAGGGGTTTCCACAGTCCAAACAGCGATCTGCCTGAGCCGTCGCTTGTTGCTTGGTGAAAGGTTCGTAAATTTCTACAAACTCGATCTTACGAATTTTTACCGGTTTCTTCGCTGGGTCGACGCGTTTGACATCAATAAATTGGTATACGTTCTGGCTCATGATAAGACTCCTTCTATTACTGGGCTTGAACGCGTAGTTCTGCAGAGCTACGGCTTTGATGTCCGAGTAGCGTGCGCAGATCAGCGGCTTGAGGTTTAACAAGGTAGAACTTTGGAATCCATTCATCAAAGTTGGCTAATATGTTTTCGGCGTGTGTTGATCCTGTCTCTTCTAAGTGTTCGGCAATTAAGCCACGTAAATGTTCTTGGTGAATATAGAGATCCGCTAGAGAGACCGCTTCCACAGATTCGTTGTTTACTCGCCCTTGGAAATCTTGGTTTTGATCCATCACATAGGCAAAACCACCGGTCATACCCGCGCCGAAGTTCACACCTGTCGCCCCTAGGATTGCGACAATCCCTCCGGTCATATATTCACATGCGTTGTCTCCTGCACCTTCTATAACAGCGATAGTGCCTGAATTACGAACACCGAATCGTTCGCCTGCGGTGCCGGCCGCAAATAGCTTTCCTCCGGTTGCGCCATATAAGCAGGTGTTGCCAATAATGGTGGCGTCATTGCAGTTAAATGCCGTGCCTAGATGGGGTTTGATAACGATTTTTCCGCCAGCCATGCCTTTACCGACGTAATCATTGGCATCGCCAGTAAGATACAGCTCTACGCCACCCGCATTCCATACACCAAATGATTGCCCTGCGGTTCCGTTAAGGTGCAGTTTAATCGGTGTTCCAGCCATGCCTTGATTACCATAACGCTGTGCGATCTCTCCTGAGATCCGAGCTCCGATGGATCTGTCGGTATTGATGACATCGTAGTAAAAATTGTTACTCTGTTTTGCTTCTATACTGGTTAACGCATCATCTAAAATGGTTTGGTTGAGCTGCGCTTTATCAAAAGGAGCGTTTGGCTCTGTCCAAAATAGTGGATGCCCTTCAGGAGATACAGGAGCTTCGAGTACTGCTGATAGGTCGAGCTTACTCTGTTTTGCGGTCATGCCTTGTACGGTTTCAAGTAAGTCGGTACGTCCAATCAAGTCTGTTAGCTTTTCGACTCCAAGCTCAGATAGGTGTTCGCGTACCTCTTCGGCCAATCCAATGAAATAATTCATCACCATTTCAGGAAGACCTTTGAAGTACTCTCTACGCAGAGTTTCATCTTGGGTTGCCACACCAGTCGCGCAGTTGTTGAGATGGCAGATCCGTAAGAACTTGCACCCCATTGCGACCATTGGCGCGGTGCCAAAACCGAAACTTTCAGCACCAAGGATTGCTGCTTTGATGACGTCTAGACCTGTTTTCAATCCACCATCGACTTGTAAGCGGATTTTGTGTCGCAGACCATTAGCGACGAGCGCTTGCTGGGTTTCAGCTAAACCTAACTCCCATGGGCTCCCCGCATATTTCACGGAGGTGAGTGGGCTTGCGGCGGTTCCGCCATCGTAGCCTGAAATCGTGATGAGGTCGGCATAGGCTTTGGCAACGCCAGTGGCGATGGTGCCAACTCCGGGTTCAGAAACGAGTTTGACGGAGATTAAGGCTTTTGGATTCACTTGTTTGAGATCGAAAATCAGCTGCGCAAGATCTTCAATGGAATAAATGTCATGATGTGGAGGAGGGGAGATTAACGTCACTCCTTGAACGGAATGACGTAATTTAGCGATTTCAGCCGTCACTTTATGCCCTGGGAGTTGACCGCCTTCTCCGGGTTTTGCGCCTTGTGCGACTTTAATTTGTAGTACATCCGCATTGACGAGGTAGTGTGGGGTTACGCCAAATCGACCGGAGGCAATCTGCTTAATGCGTGAATTTTTCTCAGTGCCAAAACGGCGAGGATCTTCACCACCTTCTCCTGAGTTAGAATAGCCACCTAAACGGTTCATGGCGGTGGCTAACGCTTCATGAGCTTCAGGGCTCAAGGCTCCAATCGACATGGCAGCAGAATCAAATCGTTTGAATAGTTCAGTGCTCGCCTCAACTTGTTCGAGTGGCAGTGTCTGTCCTGTTTTCTTTAATTGCATTAAATCTCGC
The DNA here is from genome assembly GCF_050337905.1 of Vibrio clamense. Classification (NCBI taxonomy): domain Bacteria; kingdom Pseudomonadati; phylum Pseudomonadota; class Gammaproteobacteria; order Vibrionales; family Vibrionaceae; genus Vibrio; species Vibrio clamense. Next base: position 183,522 of record NZ_JAKJTJ010000024.1, read on the forward strand.
AGCATCGCGACTGGGCGAGAATTCACTTGTTTGGCAAAAGCTTTGTAATCGGAAGTCTCTCCAGATTTCACAGCTTGCTGTAGTGTACCGACCACATCTGGGTTGTAAGCATGATACTCGCCGCCATGAACATACTTCAGTAAACCGCCATGTTCGATACTCTTTCTTTTTGCCCACGCTTTGCGAGATAGGTTGTGTAGGTCTTGTTGGAAATCATCAAAGGTAGCGCCTTGAATACGAGTCGTCACGCCTTTAAAGCAGAGATCTACCAACTCTTGGTGTAAGCCCACCGCTTCAAATAGTTGAGAGCAGCGGTAAGAGGCGATGGTTGAAATGCCCATTTTGGACATGATTTTGTATAACCCTTTGTTGATGCCATTTCGATAGTTCAACATGACTTGGCTATAACTTTTCGCGATCCCACCTTCGTCAATCACCTTGCCTAAGGTTTCGTAAGCTAGATATGGATAGACAGCGGTTGCACCAAATCCAAGCATAACGGCAAATTGATGTGGGTCTCGCGCAGTTGCAGTTTCTACAATGATATTGGCATCACAACGAAGGTCGGTTTCAGCTAAACGAACTTGCACAGCCCCTACCGCCATCGCTGCTGGGATCGGTAATGTTGCTTTCTCAATATTACGATCTGATAGAACGATAAGAACGGTGCCTTCGCGGACAACTCGTTCAGCTTGATCACATACATGAATGAGGGCTTGCTGAAGATCTTTTTCGTCTGGGTTGTAATTTAGATCAACAATGGTATGTCGGTAGTGTTTATCACTAAGTGCCAATAGTTGCTGCATATCGGAGTGCAGTAACACGGGGGATTCAAAGCTTACTCGGTAAGCGTGTCCATCGGTTTCGCAAAAGACATTCATTTCCTGCCCGACGCTGGTGGCAAGTGACATCACATGCTTTTCACGCAAAGGGTCTATGGGAGGGTTAGTCACTTGGGCAAACTTCTGACGAAAATAGTCTGTAACCAGTCGCTCTTTAGATGACAATACCGCCATTGGCGTATCGTCTCCCATTGAGCCTGTCGCTTCTTGTCCCATGTCTCCCAATACACGAATGACTTGATCAACCTCTTCATTGCTCATCGCAAATTGTTTTTGGTACGTTTTCAGTTGATCGTTATCGAGAGATCGCTCACCGACTTGGTCATCTTCAAGATCTGAAAATGGCGTCAGTTTATGGACATTATTTTCCATCCACTCTCGGTAAGGGTGACGATTTTTTAGATCGTTATCGATCTCACTGGATTGCCATAGCTTGCCACGACGAGTATCGACAACGAGTAATTCACCAGGCCCTACACGACCTTTTTCTGATACCTCATCAGGCGTGTAATCCCAGATCCCAACTTCAGATGCGAGAGTAATCAGGTTATCTTTTGTTATCACATAGCGAGCAGGTCGTAGCCCATTGCGGTCTAAATTACAGGCGGCATATCGCCCATCGGAAAGGACTATCCCTGCTGGGCCATCCCAAGGTTCCATATGTTTGGAGTTGAAATCATAGAAGGAACGTAGATCGGGATCCATGTCTGGGTGGTTCTGCCAAGCGGGCGGAACCAGCATCCTCATCGCGCGGAATACGTCCATGCCTCCAGATAAAAACAGATCGAGCATGTTATCTAAGCTTGAAGAGTCTGAGCCTGTTTCATTCACAAATGGGGCGGCGGTTTGTAAGTCGGGCAGCAGTGGCGATGAGAATTTATAAGCACGAGCGCGAGCCCATTGACGGTTACCTTCAATGGTATTGATTTCACCATTATGAGCGAGATAACGAAACGGTTGAGCCAGCGGCCAGCGAGGTTGGGTATTGGTTGAAAAGCGCTGGTGGAACAAACAAATTGCGGATTCCATTCGCAGATCGGCTAAGTCTAAATAGAATCTTGGTAAATCCGCAGGCATGCAGAGCCCTTTATAAACAATGACTTGAGTTGATAGGCTGCAAATATAGAATTCATCATCATTTTGGATGCTTTTTTCGATGCGGCGACGAGCAATATACAGTCGGCGTTCTATGTCTCTTTCTCGCCATCCTGCGGGGGCTGAAATAAACACTTGTTGAATGCTGGGCAGAGATTCGGTTGCGATTGGCCCTAGAACATCGGCGTTAATCGGAACTTCTCTCCAGCCTGAAACGGTTAAAGTTTCTTGAGCGAGCTCTTTATTGATGATGTCGCGAGCAAGCTCTGCTTTCACTGGATCTTGATTGAAGAAGATCATCCCGATGGCGTATTGCTTGCCAAGTTTCCAATGGTTCTCTTCTGCAATGAGTCTTAGGTAGGTATCTGGCTTTTGTAGTAACAGACCGCAACCATCACCCGTTTTTCCATCGGCGGCAATGCCCCCTCGGTGAGTCATTCGATCCAATGCTGAAATAGCGGTGCGGACTAGTTTATGGCTTGCTTGGCCTTCCATGTGCGCGATGAGGCCAAATCCACAGTTATCTTTTTCAAGATTTGGATTATATAGAGCCATTGCAATTCTCCTTTTGCTTCCTGCTTCTTTAGCAGAGAAATGACTAACTATTCTTTATTGTTGTTATTTTCTCTATAGTTATGCACTTTTATTGACTTGTTGTTTTTAACAAAAATCATCATTTTTGTTTTCGATAGTTTCACAACGTATAGCTTATTATGCAAAAGGTCAAGTTATTGGTTGTTTGTTGCGCATTTTGAGTATTAACCAAATATTACCCTATCTATGTTTAATTGAATCAAAGAGATAGATGTTGTTTTATTTACAATTAATTAACCTAAAAGCATAGAAAGGCAGGGAGTTATGAGTATAAAAAAGGCCAGCACGAATGCACTGGCCAAAAGTCTGGAAGGACTTGTCGAACGTATTGTGACGCTAGCGTAAGTGAACGGCTTATCGGCTAGCGTTATTTACTTATTCTGTTCTCTTAAGCTGAAAGCATAAGTGAGTCAGATTTTGCTTCTAGGTTTGTGCCACCCATGAGGTAATTATCAACTTCGCGAGCGGATTCACGTCCCTCATTGATACAGCGTACCACTAACGATTGACCTGTTCGCATATCACCAGCTGCAAAAACACCTTTCTGGTTGGTCGCAAAACCATTCGTCGCAACGTTACCGCGTTCGTCAAGCTTGATATCAAGTTGAGCGAGAACACCCGTTGGTTCTGGATGTAGGAAGCCCATTGCTAGGAATGCCATATCACATGGAATGACACGCTCAGAATTTGCCACTTCATCAAACCCAGGGCGTTCGCCTGGTTTTGCGTCTTGCCACACGATATCAGCGATACGAAGCCCAGTAACATTTCCGTTATCGTCAGAGATAAACTCTTTGGTCAAAATATTCCAGTGACGCTCACAGCCCTCTTCATGTGAAGTGGTTGTTTTCATAATCATTGGGTATTGAGGCCAAGGCATATTTGCAGGGCGTTTTTCAGGTGGAATTGGCATTATCTCAACTTGAGTAATACTTGCTGCGCCATGACGGTTAGATGTACCTACGCAGTCAGAGCCCGTATCACCGCCACCGATAACCACAACATGCTTGCCTTTGGCGTGGATCTCTTTGGTTTTCAAATCCATCTCATTGGCACGACGGTTATTTTGGCCTAAGAACTCCATCGCAAAGTGAACCCCATTGAGTTCACGGCCCGGGATAGGCAAGTCTCTTGGAACGGTTGAGCCGCCAGTTAATAGTACGGCATCAAACTCTTGACGAAGTTGCTGAGCATTGACATCAACACCGATATGTTGGTTCACTTTGAATTCAACGCCGGCCTCCGCCATCAGGTTGATCTTACGATCAATCACGTCCATACCCAGTTTGAAATCTGGGATACCAAAGCGCAGTAAACCGCCCACTTTTTCATCTCGTTCAAACACCGTGACTGAATGACCAGCACTGTTTAGTTGCTCTGCCGCAGCTAAGCCGGCAGGGCCAGAGCCGATGATAGCAATCATCTTTCCTGTGCGAGATCGTGGTGTTTTCGGTTTTGCGTACCCTTCACGGTACGCCGTTTCTACAATTGTTTTCTCGATATTACAGATAGTGATTGGATCTTGGTTGATACCAAGAACACATGCACTTTCACAAGGAGAAGGGCATACACGACCTGTAAATTCAGGGAAGTTGTTGGTAGAGCTTAGAATGTTCCAAGCTTCTTCCCAGCTATCACGATAAACCGCATCGTTAAATTCAGGGATGATGTTACCAATCGGACAACCGCTGTGACAGAAAGGAACACCACAGTCCATACAACGAGAGGCTTGAGTATTTATCTTGTCACCAAACTCTTCGTTAAGTACAAACTCTTTGTTATCTTCAATTCGAACCGATGGGTCGAGCTTTTTTGGAAGCTCGCGACCATGTTCTAAAAATCCAGTAGGCTTACCCATTATACTGCCTCCACTTCTTCCGTTTGTGCTTGCTCTGCTTCAGTCTTACGCTTTTGAAGAACGGCTTTGTAGTCACGTGGCATTACTTTCACCATCGTGGCTAGGCTTGCTTCAAAATTGTCTAGGAATGACTGAGCAACTTCACTTCCTGTGAGTTGAACTTGCTTGGTTAGCATCTCTTTCAGTAGTTCGCGATCTTCTGCTTCAATTGGGTCTAGGTCGACCAGTTCAGGGTTTAGCTTGGTATCAAAATCACCAGCTTTATCCCAAACGTAAGCGACACCACCACTCATACCTGCCGCAAAGTTACGACCTGTTGAGCCAAGGATCACTGCAACACCGCCAGTCATGTATTCACAACCGTGGTCACCAATGCCTTCAACAACGACTTTCGCTCCTGAGTTACGTACACAGAAACGCTCACCTGCCATGCCGCGAATGTAAGATTCACCAGACGTTGCGCCATAGAAACATACGTTACCCACTACAATGTTATCTTCAGCAACTATGGATGATTTTGCGTTAGGGTAGAGTACTAGCGTACCGCCTGATAGACCTTTACCCCAGTAGTCGTTCGCGTCACCTTCTACTTCGAACTTCACGCCTTTCGCAAGGAAAGCACCGAATGACTGACCAGCCGAGCCATTGAACTTCACGTTCATTGGTTGTGGTAGGCCTGCGTCTTTATAAATCTTAGATATTTCATTCGACAACATAGTACCCGCTGAACGGTCGGTGTTGATGATAGGGAATTCAGCGTTCACTGCTTCGCCTTTTTCAAGTGCTGGAATAGCTGCTTGAATCAACTTACGGTCTAGTACGTCTTCTAAGTTATGGTTTTGTTGTGTCTGGTTATAAACGCCATCTTCTGCACGAGGCTGTTCAATATGCAGAACAGGTGACAGATCTAGGTTCTTGTATTTCCAGTGCTGAATGTCGTCACGAACTTTAAGTTTGTGAGATTGGCCGACCATCTCATCGATAGAGCGGTAGCCAAGCTCAGCCATCACTTCACGCAGACCTTCAGCCATGTACTGGAAGAAAGTCACAACGTCTTCTACGCGACCATCGAAACGTTCACGCAGTGTCTTGTTCTGTGTTGCGATACCAACAGGGCAAGTGTTTTTGTGACACTTACGCATCATGATACAGCCTTCAACAACCAGTGCGGCTGTTGCTACGCCCCATTCTTCAGCACCAAGCAGTGTTGCGACTGCAAGGTCACGCGGAGTTTTCATCTGACCATCAGACTGAACCACGATACGATTACGTAGGCCATTTTTCAGTAGTGTTTGGTGAGTTTCCGCTAGACCCAGTTCCCAAGGCAAGCCAGTGTGACGGATAGAAGACATCGGAGATGCACCTGTACCACCATCAAAACCTGCGATGAGGACTACGTCAGCTTTCGCTTTCGCTACGCCTGATGCAATCGTACCAACACCCGCTTCCGATACTAGCTTCACGTTAACGCGACCATTACGGTTCGCGTTTTTCAGATCGTAGATCAGCTGGGCTAAATCTTCGATTGAGTAGATATCATGGTGTGGCGGTGGAGAAATCAGACCGACACCCGGAGTCGAGTGACGTGTTGCACCGATCCAGTCATCAACCTTATCACCTGGCAATTGACCACCTTCACCTGGTTTTGCGCCTTGAGCCATCTTAATCTGTAGCTCATCTGCATTAGATAGGTAGTAAGAGGTCACACCAAAACGACCTGAAGCAACTTGTTTGATGGCTGAACGTTCCCAGTCACCGTTCTCTTTGCGCTCGAAACGGGTTGGGTCTTCGCCACCTTCGCCAGAGTTCGATTTCGCGCCAATGCGGTTCATCGCAACGGCGAGTGTTGAGTGTGCTTCATGAGAGATAGAGCCAAATGACATTGCACCTGTCGCAAAACGCTTAAGGATTTTTTCAATCGGTTCAACTTCTTCAAGTGGAATAGAGCCTGCTGGGTTCTTAACAAAGTCTAATTGGCTGCGCAGTGTTGCCGCATGATCGCCTTGGTCATCAACGGCTTTCGCGTACTTCTTGAACTGACCGTAGTCTTTGTTACGTGTTGATTCTTGCAGTAGCGAAATCGTTTCAGGGTTAAACAGGTGTTTTTCACCACGTTGTTTCCACTGATAAACACCACCCACATCAAGAATCTGTACTGGGATTTCACGTGTTGGATAGCCAATGCGATGACGCACCATCACTTCTTTAGCGATGTCATCAATAGTTAGACCTTGAATACGTGAAACAGTACCAGTGAAGTATTTATCGACCACCGACTTACTTACGCCTAATGCTTCAAATATTTGAGCTCCGTGGTAAGACTGTAGCGTTGAGATACCCATCTTCGAGAAAATCTTCAGTAGACCGCCGTTGATAGAGTTACGGTAGTTTTCGAATAGATCTTTGATGTTGGTTTGTGGATCGAGCTTCTTAGTGCGCTGTAGATCCACCATAGTTTCGATAACTAAGTATGGATTGACGGCGTTTGCGCCGTAGCCGATTAGCGTTGCGAAGTGGTGTGTTTCACGAGCATCACCCGTTTCAACCACAATGTCACACTTAGCTCGTAGACCTTTACGGATCAGATGGTGGTGAACCGCGCCAACCGCAAGCATCGCTGGAATCGCAGCATGGTTCGAGTTCACTGCACGGTCAGTCAGAAGGATAATAGAGTAACCGTCAATCACTGCATCTTCTGCGTATTGGCAGATACGCTTAAGTGCGCGCTCTAGCTTACCTTCGTCTTCACTGGCTTGGAATACGATGTCTAGCGTCTTCGCTTGTAGGTGCTCGTTATCGATAGCACGTAATTTTTCAAGCTCAGAGTTTGATAGAACAGGAGATTCAAGCTCAACTTTCTGACAGTGTTCTGGTGACTCAGCAAGTAGGTTCTGATCTTTACCTAAGTAAGTATTCAGAGACATCACCATACGCTCACGGATCGGGTCGATCGGCGGGTTAGTTACCTGAGCAAACAACTGTTTAAAGTAGTTGGATAGATGTTGAGACTGGTGCGAAAGGATCGCTAGTGGCCAGTCAGCGCCCATTGCAGAAAGAGGCTCTTTGCCATCTTTCGCCATCGGCACGATGATTTCATTTACTTCTTCTGAACTTACACCGAACGCTTGCTGTTTGTGTAGTAGCTTTTCTGGTGTCGGTTGGCTGAATTCGTTTTCTGCATCAGGCAGTTTGTTGAGGTTCAGAAGATTATCTTCAACCCATTTCTCGTATGGTTGCGCGTTGGCAATGCCATCTTTCACTTCTTCATCAGAAATGATGCGACCTTGTTCTAGATCTGCAACGAAGATACGCCCTGGCTGAAGACGACCACGGAACTCAACGTTTTCCGGCTCAATTTCTACCACACCAGATTCAGACGCCATCACTAGGAAGTCATCTTTGGTTACTGTGTAGCGAGAAGGACGTAGGCCATTACGGTCTAGTGTGGCACCAACTTGAACACCATCGGTGAAACAGACAGATGCCGGGCCATCCCATGGTTCCATTACATTCGCGTGGTACTGGTAGAACGCACGACGAGTTGGATCCATATTTTTATTTTCTTGCCACGCTTCCGGGATCATCATCATCAAGGCATGTGGCAGGCTGCGACCAGAAAGAACCAGAAGCTCTAGTGCCATATCGAAGTTAGATGAATCCGAACTGCCTTCCTGACAAATAGGAAGAAGCATGTCGATTTCGGCTTTGGTGAAAAGATCAGATTCAATGATCGCTTCACGCGCTTTCATCCAGTTCAAGTTACCACGAACCGTATTGATTTCGCCGTTATGCGCGATGTAACGGAAAGGCTGAGCTAAACGCCAGCGTGGGAATGTATTGGTAGAGAAACGAGAGTGAACAAGCGCTAGGGCACTCACCATCGTTGGGTTTTGAAGATCTAAGAAATATTGAGGCACTTGCTCAGTCGTTAGCTGACCTTTGTACACCACCGTCTTGTAAGACATCGAATTGATGTAGAAGTCATCCCCAATATTTGACACGCTTTCTAGGCATACACGAACGGTGTAGTTACGTAGAACATACAGTTTACGTTCAAGCTCTTCTGGAGTGCTCCCCGGTCCGCCAGAAATAAACACGTGCTCAAATTGAGGTTCAGTGCTTAATGGATCTGCACCAATCATTGAATTGTCAGTTGGAAGTTCACGGTAACCGATAACTTCTAACTCAAGGCGTTGTGCATTGCGTTCTAAAATGTCACGACACTGCGCACGCTTATGTTCATCTTTAGGGAAAAGTACAACACCAACACCATATTTTTCAAAAGATGGTAGCTTAATCCCAAGCTTTACGGCTTCTTCTAGTAAGAATTCGTGAGGCTTTTGTAGCAGGATACCTGCACCATCTCCAGAACACGGATCGCAGCCTTGACCGCCACGGTGTTCCATACGTGCAAGCATATCGAGTGCTTGAGTTACTACATCATGAGATTTGCGATTCTTTAGATGCGCAACAAAACCGATACCACAAGCGTCATGCTCCAGTTCAGGAGTATACAGACCCTGTGAGTTCTGCTCTTGATCTACCATAGATACATCCTTCCAGTTTAATCTAGGCGCACTTTGCCTAAGCGAGTGAACCTTGTCCTTTTATATTTATGAATCTAAACCAGCCTATGTGTGTGGCTAGCTTGAGTCCTTTCTGTCTTTCGCAGGAAAAATTTTGCGAAAAAAACAATCCTTAGTGATATCCGTTTAATTGAAGCCACAAACTAGTGGTTTATATAGGTGGGAGCTAAATATCACCGACTTATCCGCATATGCACGTGTAATAAAAGTCACAAAAAATGCGAATAAGTGTAAGTATCCTACAATTTTGTTTTATTAAACTCCAACGAAAGTTGCCCTCTGTAGACCATTTTTTTCGCGCTAAAATGAATATATCGAGTAACATTTGTGCAACATTAGGTAAATAACGCTTATTTAATGCATGTTTATTGATATTTGTTAGGTTGAATTTAAATACCTGTTGCTAGTATCGCCGGATTTATTTTGCAGGGATGTAATTTACTTTCATGAATCAAACTGAGATTCATTCTTATTTGTTCAACGAGTTTAAATATGCAATTACATGAGTTAGTAAACACTTTAGGTCAAGATCTTCAGCGTCGATATGGTGAGAAAGTACATAAATTGACGTTGCACGGCGGTTTTAGCTGCCCTAATCGAGATGGGACGATTGGTAAAGGAGGGTGTACATTTTGTAATGTGGCCTCTTTTTCTGACGAACAGACTCAAGTAAAAAGCATTGTTGATCAACTGCAAGATCGTGCGGGTGAAATTCACCGTGCAAAAAAATACCTCGCGTATTTCCAAGCCTACACGAGCACTTACGCGGAAGTGCAAGTATTAAGAAATATGTACGAAGAAGCATTAAAAGCAGCGGATATTGTTGGTCTATGCGTAGGCACCCGGCCTGATTGTGTACCTGATGCGGTACTAGATTTGCTCTCTGAATACGTCAATCAAGGTTATGAAATTTGGCTAGAGCTTGGTTTACAAACAGCAAACAACGATACGTTGAAAAGAATTAACCGAGGCCATGACTTTGAATGTTATGCAGAAATAACCAAACGAGCTCGCGCATTAGGCATTAAGATTTGCACTCATTTGATTGTAGGCCTTCCTAAAGAAACCAAAAAAGACAACATTGAAACGTTGGAAAAAGTACTCGAAGTGGGCACTGATGGTATTAAGTTGCATGGTTTGCATATTGTGGAAGGAAGCACGATGGCTAAAGCATGGAAAGCGGGGCGATTGGAAGCGCCTGAGTTAGAAGAGTATGTGGATATTGCCAGTCATATGATCCGCATGACGCCTGCTGATATTGTATTTCATCGAGTCTCTTCTGCGGCTCGCCGACCAACACTGCTTTCTCCATTATGGTGTGAAAACCGTTGGTTAGCGATGACTGAAATTGGTCGAAGTCTAAATCGACAGGGAGCTCAAGGAAGCTTAACTGAAGAGGCTTTTGTCTATACCAAGCCACAGTTACTTTCGACAAAATAGCTGACGAAATAAAGATAACTGACGTATAAGCTGATATATTGTTTAATAGTTAAGAAATAATATATGGATACGTTATTTAATGGATCAATTGTGGCACTGGTTATGGCAGCCAGCCTTTGGATACGGCGCTGTCATTCTCGTCATTATAATATGCATTTTTAGCATATGGTTTACTTATAACCATTACCAGCGCCAATTGAGCATATTGATCCAAGGCTCTCCTCTTGCGCTTATGCTTGTCAGTGAAAAGACAGGTGAATTACTACTTACTAATCAACACTCTATGCAATTACTAGGCATTCGCTTAGTCGGTAATATGCACCTGATGCCAGAATCAATTCCTTCCGATTATTTCCTCTCGTTTTTTGATGGTTTAACCGAAAAAAAATTTAGAGGATTAAATAGATCATGGCCAGTATCCAGTGATGAATCGGTAAAGATCAGCTTTTCAGGTCGAAAAGTGGCTTACCAAGGAGAAAGCGTGTGGTTAATTTATGTAATTGAACGTGAAGCCACCAACGAAGAGCATAAGCAAGAGCTAGCAAAATTAAGCGTGGCCAAAACGGCACTCAATTCGTTGAGTGAGCTTATCTATATTAAAGATAGTGACGATAAATTATTAGCCACTAACCGTGCGTTCGACTCTTTTTGGCTGAATCGACTTGATGAAGGCGATGTTAAGATTGAAGAAGGCGTAAGAAATCGCACCAGCTCTAAAAGGTGGACTATTTCACCTGAAGGCCGCAGTTGCTTGCTTGAAACTAACCAAAGTGTATTGATGTCTGAAGAAGGGAAACCCTTAGGTACCCTTTGCATCAGCCATGATGTAACGGAATGGCACAATATTCAGCAGAATTTACGTGACGAAATGGAACGGCGTAAAGATACTGAAGTCGCGTTGGCACAGCGTGATACCATTCTGCAAAACATCTTAGAGTCTAGCCCTGACTCAATCGGTATCTTCAATGAGAATATGATTTATCAAGCGTGTAATGAACCATTTGTTCACGCATTGGGGATAAATCATGTCGACGATCTTATCGGTAAACGATTACAAGATGTCATTCCTGATTCAATGTATAGCCGATTATCTGAAACGGATAGGCAAGTTTTACACGAAGATAAATCACTCAGGTACATTGATAAAGTTCGATCTAGCAGAGGGGAGTTTACTTGGTATGACGTGGTTAAGTCGCCATTTTGGGATCCTGCATCAGGTACTAATGGTGTGCTAGTTATGGCTCGTGATATTTCAGAACGCTATCTTGCTGAACAGAAACTGGAAAAAGCTAACTTAGAGCTCGAACGTTTAAGTTTTATTGATAGCTTGACTCAAGTGCCTAACCGTCGCCGTTTTGATGAACAACTAAGCACATTATGGCCCCATCACTCCCGAGAAAGATTACCGATTTCTATCATGCTTTGTGATATTGATTACTTTAAAGGATACAACGATCTTTATGGGCATCAAAAGGGCGATGATGCATTAGTGCAAGTGGCGAATGTCTTTAAGCAAATTTTGAATCGCTCATCCGATTGTGTTGCAAGATATGGCGGTGAAGAGTTTGCTTTCATTCTGCCAAATACGACGCTTGAAGGAGCGAAGTTAGTCGCGCAACGGATACATGCCCAGATCGAAAGCTTACAACTCGAACATGATGACTCACTGATCTCCGACCATATTACCATCAGTATTGGCTTGATTTCGTGTGTTCCTAAGTTTGATGAACTTGCAGAAGTTGCGGTTGCGAATGCTGACAAAGCGTTATATCAAGCGAAAGCTCAAGGCCGGAATCAAACGTGTATCTATTCTGCAGGCAGTGACGAGCAGTGATAACGTTCATTTGATTTACAGTTATACCATTCCATGTGATGGGCTTAGCTTACCTGTTGAGTTTAAACAGGTTAGAATGTTCTGAGTCTTATCGCATGGAGCCGTTGATGAAACCCATGAAAAACCTCGCCCAATACTACGTTGACCTGTTGGTTAAATTGGGCATTCTCCGATTTTCTATCTTATTAGCCCTCGCGCTTGTCGCTTTAGCCGTTGTTGTCCAAGTTGGTATTACCTTAGCGTTGAAAGGTGGCGTTGGCGATATTGATATCGTTCGCTCTGTCTTCTTTGGTTTACTGATTACTCCGTGGGCCGTCTATTTCCTTTCAGTTGTGGTTGATCAGCTCGAAGAGTCTCGTCAACGTCTCTCTAAACTCGTCTCTAAATTAAAAGATATGCGTTCTCGCGATCAAGAACTTAATCTGCGTTTACAACAAAATATTGCAAAACTTAATCAGCAGATTGAGGAGCGAGAGAAAGCGGAAGAAGCTCGAGAAGAAGCAATTAAAGATCTTGAGAATGAAGTGTATCAAAGAGAGCGGACTCAAGTTGAACTTGCAGAAAGAACGGCGCTACTGCGCTCATTTATCGATGCTTCCCCTGACCTGATCTACTACCGTAATGCAGATGGGGTATTTTCTGGCTGTAACCGTGCAGTTGAAGAGTTGACGGGTAAAAAAGAGCAGCAACTGGTGGGGCTGACCCCATGGGATGTCTACAGCAAAGAGATCGCGCAACAAGTAGTAGAGACCGATGAGAAAGTCTTTAGTGATAATCAAGCTCTGACTTATGAGCAGTGGCTAGAGTATCCAGATGGGCATAAGAGCTACTTTGAACTTCGTAAAGTGCCATTTTATAACAAAGATGGACGTCACCTTGGCTTGGTTGGCTTTGGTCGAGACATTACAGAGCGTAAGGAATACCAAGAGACGCTTGAAAAAGCGAGCCGTGACAAAACCACTTTTATTTCCACTATTAGTCATGAACTCAGAACACCGTTAAATGGTATCGTTGGTTTAAGTCGGATGTTGTTAGAAACTCAACTGACTGACGAGCAACGTAAGCATATGCAAACCATCAAAGTGAGTGCGGTCACTTTAGGCCATATCTTCAATGATATTATCGATATGGATAAATTTGATCGTCGTAAACTTGAGCTTTTACCCGTGCCGCTGAATTTTGATGATTTTGTGTCAGAGATGGAGAGCATTTCCGCTCTCATGGCTGAGCAGAAAGGCTTAAGGTTTGATCTTGAAAGATTGAGTGACCTACCCACCGCAATAAAAGTAGATGCCACGCGTTTACGCCAAGTACTGTGGAACCTGATTAGTAATGCGATGAAATTCACCAAAGAAGGTGGTGTCGTCATGAACGTCAGTGCTGATATTGGTGACGAATTTGCTGATATCACCATGGAAGTGGAAGATAGTGGTATTGGGATACCGGAGCATGAAATTGATAAAATCTTTGCCATGTACTACCAAGTTAAATCAGGAAAAGACAATTTACATGCGGTGGGAACAGGGATTGGTTTAGCGGTTTCAAGACAACTGATTAATTTAATGGATGGAGACATAACCCTGACAAGTGAGGAAGGGTTTGGTAGTACATTTACCGTCAATATCCGAGTTCCTTTGGTTCAAGAAGGTACTCCTATTCGCAAGCAACCACGAGCTCAACAAAGTCTTAATATTTTTATGGTTGAAGACATTGAATTGAATGTCACCGTGGCGCGTTCGTTGCTGGAAAACTTAGGGCACCAAGTTACTGTCGCGATGACTGGTGAAGAGGCCATTGCTAATTTCCAACCTGATGCTTACGACTTGGCCTTACTGGATATTCAATTACCGGATATGACAGGTTTTGATGTCGCGAAATATTATCGAGAGCATTACCCTCAATTACCACCGCTGGTTGCTCTGACTGCTAATGTGATAAAAGACAAGCGTGAGTATTTTGAAAATGGCATGGATGAAGCGATCAGCAAGCCTTTAACTGTGAAGGCCATTCAAGATGCTATTACAGAGCTTATTGAAATAGAACAAGCGGTTGAATCAACAGAGTCAAAACCAGAGGTTCATCCACCCGTGCTAGAACAAACCAAGGCGCGTGAACCAACAGAAATTGAAATTAGACTGCTGGATCTGACCATGTTGGAATCGTATATCGATATTGTTGGCACGAAGCCTGTGTTTGATAGTATTGCTATGTTTGAAGATATGATGCCCAGCTATTTAGAGATTCTCGATTCAAATATGATAGCTAAAGATAAACCGAGTATTGTATCGGAAGCTCATAAAATCAAAGGTGCGGCTGGCTCGATTGGACTAAAGCATATCCAAAGTGTTGCTCAAAAAGCTCAAACACCGGATGCTCCAGCATGGTGGGAAAATATCTCTGATTGGGTAGAAGAAATAAAGAATGAGTATCAGCATGATATTCAAGTATTAAAAGATTGGCTAAACCAAAGGTAACGTTATGAAAAAATTAACACTCGCATGCATGCTTGTATTAGCAGGTTGTTCAACAGCACAAGTTGATTGGCAGCAAGATAGTCAGATGTTAGTTGCTCAGTCGGAAGTTAAATTAAGCAGCAATTTGTGGGTCAATAAGATGCCACAGATTGGGGAGGCACAAGAGCAGACATTAAATGGTTCTATCTATTTAAAATCTGATACTAGCTTACCTGCGACACTTGAGTTGAACAGCGTGACCTTACGCCAAGGAGAGAACCTATGGCTTTTAGATGGAGATGCGATAGAAGTGAGAACTCACAGTGAAAACTCGTGGGAAATCGCTTTTCAGTGGCAATTAGATGTACTTCCAAACCTGCCGATTGATATCGCCGTAGAAACGAAAAACGAAGACAAGGTGGAGTGGTTAGTCGAGAAAGGTGTCAATATTGACGCTATTTACTAAGACCTAAGCTCTAAACTTAAGATCTAAAACCTAAAACCTAAGCCTTACGTTTTAAGGGCTCAGATCTAAAAAAGGGATGATGCTTTCGCATTATCCCTTTTTTGATACTCTGTTTTTAGTGAAATCTATTCTTCTAGATCGCCACAGAAACGGTAACCTTCACCGTGAATCGTTGCAATGATTTCAGGAGTACCTGAAATAGATTCGAAGTGCTTACGGATACGGCGAATGGTTACATCAACAGTACGATCGTGTGGTTTTAGCTCACGGCCTGTCATTTTCTTCAGTAAGTCTGCGCGAGTTTGGATTTTTCCAGGGTTCTCACAGAAGTGCAGCAATGCACGGAATTCAGAACGAGGCAGTTTGTAGCCTTCGCCGTCAGGGCTTACTAGAGAGCGGCTATTGATATCTAGGATCCAACCGTTGAACTCATACTTCTCTACGCTACGTTTCTCTTCTTGAACTGTGTTAGCACTCATAGAGCGGTTCAATAGGTTACGCGCACGGATAGTTAATTCACGTGGGTTGAATGGTTTAGTGATGTAATCATCAGCACCAATTTCAAGACCAAGGATCTTGTCGACTTCGTTATCACGACCCGTTAAGAACATTAACGCTACATTTGCTTGTTCACGGAGTTCACGAGCGAGTAATAGACCGTTTTTGCCAGGTAAGTTGATATCCATGATAACCAAATTAATTTGATTGTCAGATAACACTTGGTGCATCTCTTCACCATCACTAGCCTCAAAAACAGCATATCCTTCTGCTTCAAAAATGCTCTTAAGAGTGTTACGAGTTACTTGCTCATCTTCAACGATAAGAATCTGCGGGGTTTGCATTGGCGGTACCTAAATTTGTGACGAAATTGTGCTAATAGAATAAATTCTAGGCAAAAATATAACATACAGGTAATGTTTTTTTGATAATAAACTAAAGTTTTCAAAAATACACTTACTTAAGCTATCCGCCATCCATGGAAAGTTGCCAAAGAACGAGGTTTCCGTTACGTCTTTCATTATTCTGCCAGTTAATGAGCGGATTCTATAATCTTAACAGCTTGCTAACAATGCTAGAATGTTAATTCCATTCACTTTGTTGATTTATATCAAGAGATGAAATGTAACAAATATTAATAGTATGCAGAAAATCCAAAACATGTATCAATATGACTGAATGATAGCTTGAGTTGCGCTCTTATTCAGAGATGAATTTAGCTTCTAATTAATGGTATAATTGTAATTAGCCTATAAAGCACTGTAATTTAATCTGTTTTTTATGTTTTAAATTATATATTACTGCCTCTATAAATTGAAAATACAGAATAAGAAACCAATATCAATAAGAAATTTTTCTGAATTTAGAGTACAGTTATTTGTCTTAGGTAACGAAACCGTAAATTTCTTAATAAGATTATAGACGTTTTAACGAGTTTTGACCTCAGTCCAATTTTTTAGTTTTCGATCTTTGCTTTGCTCTACTCTGACCGAAAACAGACTTTTTTTATCCTAGGATTGCGATAAGGAAAGACGCCAGATGTGAAAAATGATGGCGTAGTAAAATTTAAAGTTGTTATTAGTCCTATAATTTATAGGGATAATGACTTCTGAACTCATGGAGGAATGATGAAAGATATAACCCCTGATATTTGTGATCAGTATGAAGATAAGGTCACACTACTCAACTTACCACTACAAAACTTCGGCCAACGAGATGCCTTTTGGGGCGAGATTGTGACGGTAAGGTGCTATCACGATAATTCAAAAGTTCGCGATATATTAGACCAAAACGGCAAAGGGAAAGTGTTATTTGTTGACGGCAATGGTTCATGCCAAAAAGCGTTACTTGGGGATCAATTAGCGATTAAAGCGATTGAGAATCATTGGGAAGGCATCATTGTTTATGGTGCTGTAAGAGACGTAGCTATGCTCTCTCAAATGGATCTCGGGATTAAAGCGTTAGGTAGTTGCCCATTTAAAACGGAGAAGCGCGGAGCAGGTGATACGCAGGTGACGCTGACGATACAAAACCAGTTAATTCAACCGGGTGATTATATTTATTCCGACTGGAATGGAATACTCACATCAAAGGATTTACTTTCATTTTAAAAACGGAAGCATATTAAAAACGAAAGCCTAAACCGACTTCAATACCTTGCTGCCACTCTTGGTAATCGAGAGTGGCATGTAAATCTAGATTGTCAGACAAGCGCATTCGACTTGAGATCTCAGCAGCCATCACACCTTGTTTCTCATTGTTTATTTCAACGTTTGTCGAGCGTAGAGTACTTTTTACAATGATCCGCTCACTCACCTTATAACTGACACCACTAAGAAAACCATTATCGCTGCCAAGTGCGGAATTATTGACATGAGCCCCTACATACAAATCCACAGAGTTAAATAGATTGTATGAGTAACCACCATCAATGTTCCAGACATCAAATTTTTCGTTGAACTGATTTTCACTAGAAAGGAAAAACTGGTGCGGAGAGGCATTCAGCGAAGAGGGAAGTTGTGGAAGTGTGGTTGCGAAACAAGCAGGCGCAATCAAGGTTAATAGACAGATCAATAATCTCATTATCCACTCCTTGATTGATTTTGTACTAACGGCACAAATTATTATTTTTATGAGCATGCTTTCACTCTATGAATCTAATTAAAGCACAATGGAAAAGTGATTGCTGTAAAAATCATATAGCAATTAGTTATTAACTTATGTGTCTTTGACAATGCTTTGTTTGAGCTAATTAGAAGCGATAAAAAGAGCTTTCAACCGATAATTCTAGTTAAATATGAAAAAAAATCAGTTTTTAATTGACTAAAGTTTGTAAAATCGGTAAACGTAGAGTTACGCAATCGCAAAGAGTATAGAGAATTATCATATGCTTCATAACAGCCAACTAGTAATGACCACCACCATTATTATTACCGATATTATAAATGTTGGGGCAGGCTGCTAAGCGAAATTTTTCAAAAAAAGGCCTGTATCTAACGAGATACGGGCCTTTTTTTTAGGTCATTTTTACGATTTTTGGAGAAAGGGATGCGAGTTTTAAAGTTTGGAGGATCATCGTTAGCAGATGCAGATCGTTTTTTACGAGCTGCGGATATCATTGCTAATAATGCTCAACAGGAAGAGGTTGCGGTTGTTCTATCTGCACCAGGAAAAACGACCAATAAATTAGTAGCAGTGATCGATGGAGCTTTACGCAATGGCGAAGCCGAGCTGCAAATTGCGGAGCTTGAGTCATCATTTCAAGAGCTATTTATCGCCATTAAGGCTGTTCTGCCTAATATCGCAAACACGGCGTTTGATAATCAAGTTAAGACCTCATTATCGCAACTACGCCAATTTGTGCATGGTATTAACTTACTGGGTATGTGCCCAAATCATGTTAATGCACGCATTATCAGTAAAGGCGAGCGAATCTCTATTCAGCTAATGAAAGCGGTATTAGAGGCAAAAGGGCAAGCTGCCAACTTGATTGATCCCGTTCAATATCTATTTGCTAAAGGTGATCACCTTGAAGCCATGGTTGATGTTGATGTTTCTACTCAAAACTTTCGTCAGAATCCACTTCCTAGCGGCAGCGTCAGCATTATGCCTGGTTTTACCGCCGGTAATGAAAAAGGTGAATTAGTCACTTTAGGTCGTAATGGTTCTGACTACTCAGCTGCTGTATTAGCAGCATGCTTGCGTGCAGATTGCTGTGAGATCTGGACGGACGTGGATGGTGTTTATAACTGCGACCCTCGCTTGGTTGATGACGCTCGCTTGTTAAAATCACTGAGCTATCAAGAAGCGATGGAGTTATCCTATTTTGGTGCTTCAGTATTGCACCCTAAAACCATCGCACCGATTGCTCAATTCCATATTCCATGCTTAATCAAAAATAGTTTTAATCCACAAGGTGCTGGGACACTTATTGGTCAAGATACAGGTGAAGATAACCTCGCAATTAAAGGGATCACCACGCTAAGTAACCTAACAATGGTTAATGTATCGGGCCCAGGAATGAAAGGCATGGTAGGCATGGCGAGCCGTGTTTTCGGTGCGATGTCCTCTGCTGGTGTTTCTATTGTCCTGATTACGCAATCTTCATCCGAGTACAGTATCAGTTTCTGTATTGAAGAAATGGATAAACTGCGAGCACAGCAAGTTCTACGTGACGCTTTTGAATTGGAACTTAAAGATGGTCTTTTAGAGCCTGTAGAGTTTATTGATGATGTCGCCATTGTCACTCTTGTTGGGGATGGTATGCGCACTTCTCGTGGTGTGGCTTCTCAATTCTTTGCTTCTTTGGCTGAAGTGAACGTCAATATTGTCGCGATTGCTCAAGGCTCTTCAGAACGCGCGATTTCAGCGGTGATCCCAGAAGATAAGATTAAAGAAGCGATCAAAGCGTGTCATGAGAACTTATTTAACTCTAAACATTTCCTTGATGTCTTCGTTGTTGGTATTGGTGGTGTCGGTGGTGAGTTAGTCGACCAAATTCAACGTCAACAAGCAAAATTGGCGGACAAAGGCATTGTGATCCGGGTTTGTGGTTTGGCGAACAGTAAAGGTTTGCTGCTTGATAGTGAAGGGTTGCCACTTGAACACTGGCGAGACCGAATGAAGAGCGCAACGGAAGAGTTTAGCCTTGCAAGGCTCATTTCACTTGTTCAGCGCAACCATATTATCAACCCTGTATTGGTCGACTGCACATCCAGTGAAGGAATCGCCAAGCAATACGCCGATTTCCTAGGCGCAGGTTTCCACGTGGTCACACCAAACAAAAAAGCCAATACCGCAAGCATGGCTTACTATCACCAATTACGAGATGTGGCGAGAAGTTCACGCCGTAAATTGATGTATGAAACAACGGTTGGTGCAGGGCTTCCTGTTATCGAAAACTTGCAAAACCTGATTTCAGCGGGCGATGAGCTTGAGAAATTCAACGGTATTTTATCTGGCTCTCTCTCTTACATCTTCGGAAAACTTGATGAAGGTATGACATTAAGCCAAGCAACGAACATTGCAAAAGAGAATGGCTTTACTGAACCGGATCCTCGTGATGATCTCTCTGGTATGGATGTCGCGCGTAAATTGCTGATCCTCGCTCGTGAAGCGGGTATGGCTCTTGAACTGGAAGATGTTGAAGTGGATCAAGCTCTACCACCTGGTTTTGACGATTCAGGAAGTATCGAAGAGTTCATGGCGCGCTTACCTGAAGCGGATGAATACTTTAAACAGCAGTTAGCTGCGGCCGCAGAAGAGGGTAAAGTTTTACGTTATGTCGGTGAAATTAACGAAGGGAAGTGCAAAGTTCGTATCGCCGCTGTGGATAGCGACGACCCAATGTTTAAGATTAAAGATGGTGAGAACGCCTTAGCCTTCTATAGCCGCTATTATCAACCGATCCCGTTAGTATTACGTGGCTACGGTGCGGGAACCGAAGTTACCGCTGCAGGGGTTTTCTCTGATGTAATGCGTACCCTTGGCTGGAAGTTGGGAGTTTAACCATGAGTTCTACGAATAACGGTGTTGTCGTTTACGCACCAGCATCTATCGGCAACGTAAGTGTTGGCTTTGATGTACTGGGTGCCGCGGTATCGCCAATTGATGGCTCGCTGCTTGGTGACCGAGTGTTGGTACAAGATGGTGAGCAAGCCTTTAGCTTAAAAACTGCAGGTAACTTTGTCTCTAAGCTGCCTGAAAATCCACAAGATAATATTGTGTATGATTGCTGGGTTGTGTTTGCTCGCGAGTTAGATCGCAAAGGGGTAGCGCTTAAACCTCTTGAAATGACGCTTGAGAAAAACATGCCAATTGGTTCGGGGCTAGGATCGAGTGCCTGTTCGATTGTCGCTGCCCTCGATGCGCTCAATCGTTTTCATGAACAGCCACTAAATGAGACTGAACTTTTAGCCCTAATGGGAGAGATGGAAGGGAAGATCTCTGGTGGTATCCATTATGACAATGTCGCCCCTTGTTATCTTGGTGGCGTGCAACTTATGCTAGAAGAGCTCGATATCATCAGCCAAGAAGTACCATGCTTTGATGATTGGTTCTGGGTGATGGCATATCCGGGCATTAAAGTATCGACGGCGGAAGCGCGTGAAATTCTACCGTCTCAATATCGCCGCCAAGATATTATTGCACACGGACGTCACCTCGCAGGCTTTATTCATGCGTGTCACTCGAATCAACCTCAGCTTGCCGCGAAGATGATCAAAGACGTGATCGCTGAACCATATCGTGCGAAACTGCTACCGGGGTTTGCTGATGCACGTAACTATGCGACATCAGCCGGAGCGCTTGCCACAGGAATCTCAGGCAGTGGTCCAACGCTATTTAGCATTTGCGAAACACAAGATGTCGCAGAGCGCGTTGCTCTTTGGCTCGAACAAAATTACGTACAAAATAAAGAAGGATTCGTTCATGTTTGTCGTTTAGATAAGCAGGGTTCGATCGTTACAGGAAGTTCACTATGAAGCTGTACAACATCAAAGAAAATGACGAGCAAGTCTCTTTTGGCCAAGCCGTGCGCCAAGGGTTAGGTCGTAATCAAGGTCTATTTTTTCCATCAGTATTACCAAAGTTTGATGATATTGATGCACTACTTGCAGAGGATTTTATCCCTCGTAGTAGCAAAATATTATCAGCACTGATTGGTGATGAACTGTCAGCTGAGACAGTCAATGAACTGGTGGATGCTGCATTCCAATTCCCAGCACCGATTAAAAAGGTAAAAGAGGGAGTGTACGCACTGGAGCTATTTCATGGGCCGACACTAGCGTTCAAAGATTTTGGTGGTCGTTTTATGGCTCAATCTTTGGCAGCGGTATCCGATGGTGGAAAGATCACTATTCTTACTGCTACGTCAGGTGATACAGGCGCTGCGGTTGCTCATGCTTTCTATGGTATGGAAAACATTAATGTTGTGATCCTATATCCGAAAGGCAAGATCAGCCCTCTACAAGAGAAGCTTTTCTGCACGTTAGGTAAAAATATCCACACAGTAGCCATTGATGGTGACTTTGACGATTGCCAAGCATTAGTGAAGCAATCATTTGATGATGCCGAACTGCGTAAAGAGATAGGTTTAAATTCGGCGAACTCCATCAATATTAGTCGCTTAATGGCTCAGATTTGTTACTACTTCGAAGCGGCTGCTCAAATGACAAAAGAGCAGCGTGAAAATCTAGTGATCTCAGTACCAAGCGGCAACTTTGGTAACTTGACCGCTGGGTTGTTGGCAAAATCGTTAGGGCTACCTGTTAAGCGCTTTATTGCGGCAACCAACGAAAACGATACTGTGCCTCGTTATTTAGAGACTGGTCAATGGGATCCAAAACCAACGGTAGCGACAACATCAAATGCAATGGATGTAAGCCAACCGAATAACTGGCCTCGTATAGAAGAACTTTGTCAATTGAAAGGCTGGGGTTTGGATACGTTAGGTAAAGGTAAAGTATCAGACGAGCAGAGTGCGCAATCTGTACGTGACCTACAAGCTCAAGGTTACTTATGTGAGCCGCATGGCGCGATAGCTTATCGTCTGCTTGATGAGCAACTTCAGGCTGATGAAACAGGACTATTCCTTTGTACGGCTCACCCAGCTAAGTTTAAAGACGTAGTTGATGATATTTTAGGTACAGACATCGAACTGCCAGCGCCTTTAGCAAAACATGCGGCATTAGCGCTATTATCGGAAGATCTAGAAAATGATTTTGATGCTTTGAAAGTGGTATTACGTAACGCTCAAAAGTAAGCGCAAGTGACAGATAAACAAACGGCACTCAATTGAGTGCCGTTTTTCTATTTGATGCTACACCAACCTAAGGTTGAGATTGCTGAGTATCAATTATAGAGATTCAGTAAAAGTACGTGCGATTACGTCTTTTTGCTGTTCAACAGTTAAAGAGTTGAAACGTACAGCGTAGCCAGAAACACGGATTGTTAACTGTGGGTATTTTTCTGGGTGCGCAACTGCATCTTCAAGTGTTTCACGTTTTAGAACGTTAACGTTAAGGTGTTGACCACCTTCGATTAGCGGTGCGCTTTCAATTGCAACTTCACGGCTTTCGTACTCACCTAGTTCTGCTGCTGCAACAACTTGGTCAGCTTCGTAGCCTGCAGAAGCAACAACACAGCGAGCTTCATTTTTTTCGCTGTCTAGTAGCCAGATTGAGTTTAGTAGCGCGTCGTTTGCAGCTTTAGTAATTTGAATACCTTGAATCATCACTATCTCCTAGTCCACTTCTGTGGTGTTTATTGTGGTGTTAACTTTCGAATTTTATTGAGCAGGGTATTATATATCCAATATCCGACATGATAGTATTGATTTAGATCAAATTACAACTAAAAACCATTATTTTTTCAAGGTTGTTTTATTGCGCTGAATCAATAAAACCTTTAAAAACATGCTGGTTACAATTTATTTGATAATATAAAAAATAGTTAACAACTCATTTTGTTGTAAACTTACTACAAAATGAGTCTAAATTTTGAACTCAATCAAAGAATAACAACCGGTTAGAGACTAAAACTGAAAGTACAAAGTGATTAAAGAACATGAAAACTTCAAAGCAAATAACGAAATATATTGGTGCACATGTCTCGGCGGCAGGTGGTGTTGATCAAGCTCCACTGAGGGCACGAGAGTTAGGAGCAAATGCTTTTGCTCTGTTTACTAAGAACCAAAGACAGTGGGTAGCAAAACCACTTGAAGCGGCAACGATCAGCGCATTTAAAGCGAATTGCAAAATGCTGGGCTTCTCTGCAGAGCAAATTCTGCCCCATGACTCATATTTGATTAACTTGGGCGCTCCAGAAGAAGAGAAGCTTGAGAAATCGCGCGCGGCATTTATAGATGAAATGGAGCGATGCCAACAGTTGGGGCTAACACTGCTTAATTTCCATCCCGGTAGCCATTTAAAGAAAATCTCAGAGAGCGAATGTTTGTCTAAGATTGCAGAGTCAATAAATTTAGCTCATCAAGCAGTGCCTAATGTTGTCGCCGTTATCGAGAATACGGCTGGTCAAGGAACAAACCTTGGTTGGCGTTTCGAGCATCTCGCTGAAATCATTGATCAAGTAGAAGATAAATCGCGAGTTGGTGTTTGCTTAGATACCTGCCACACATTTACTGCTGGGTATGATTTACGAAGTGCAGAGGCTTGTGAAGCGACGTTTGCTGAGTTCGATAATGTTGTAGGCATGCAATATTTAAGGGCAATGCACCTAAATGACTCGAAAGTAGAATTTGCGAGCCGAGTGGATAGGCACCATTCATTGGGTAAAGGAGAAATTGGTTGGAGCTGTTTTGAATATATCATGGCTGATGCGCGTTTTGATTCTATCCCTTTGATTTTAGAAACAATAGATTCAACCATTTGGAAAGATGAAATTCAGCAGCTAAGAAAATTTCATTTGGATTCAATTCGCTAATTGACTGACGCATAAACTTGGCATCTTTTTTCATGTCTTTTATACGGCACTCTCCTGCTCAGTATTTATTAGCAGGAGGGGGCTGAATGAGTAGGATCTGATTTAGTTGAATGTAGTGGAGGATGCCATATGCAAGATTCAAACGGTTTAATAGGAATATCGAAACCGACAGTGAGACCCCTGTCCCCAACATCACGTTTGCCGATCCCTAATCGGCATATCACTGGCCCAAACCCACACCGTTGCCCAACTCGCCCTCGACCCTAAAATTAATTCTCTACTAATGTACATGCCGCAGCGTAGAATAGGGCAATGTTTATTTTTCGAGAATTACAATGAACCCTTTTAGCTGTTGGAATGATGTCATTGAGTCTGAAAAGCAGAAAGCGTATTTTCAGGCTCTGGTTGAGTTTGTCGGATCACAACGAAAGCAAGGTAAATCGATTTACCCTCCTGAATCTGATGTGTTTAATGCCTTTGAGCATACTGAGATTAGCAAGGTTAAAGTGGTTATTTTGGGGCAAGATCCATATCACGGTGCAAATCAAGCACACGGTTTATGTTTCTCAGTGCTTCCGGGAATAAAAATACCGCCATCACTACGAAATATGTACAAGGAATTGGCTGAAGATATTGATGGATTTGTAATACCAGATCATGGCTATTTGACCTCTTGGGCAGATCAAGGAGTGTTACTGCTTAATACTGTCTTCACGGTTGAAGAAGGGTTGGCTCACTCTCACTCTAAATGTGGCTGGGAAACGTTTTCTGACAAGGTCATTGAAGTACTGAATGCTCAAGGTGATGGCATTGTTTTTTTATTATGGGGAGCGCATGCCCAGAAGAAAGGTCAAATGATCGATCGTGAGCGTCACCATGTCTTGGCTGCTCCACACCCTTCACCACTTTCAGCCCGACGTGGATTTTTTGGTTGTCAGCATTTCTCTCAAACCAATCAATTACTTATTGATAGTGGAAAACAACCGATTAATTGGCATCTTCCTGTAACGTTATAGTTCATCATGTTTGATAAAGTCTGCTTAAAAAGTTAATTGGCTGTTTTTCGACCAAAATCAAAGCAGGATGAGTCCTCTTTATATACACTTACTTTTAGTGAGTATAACGGAGGCTTACAATGATGATTGAAAGGATTAGACGAGAGCATGGCTATATGGTTCGCCTGCTAGCCATTTTAAGTACTAAACTCAAGCAGTTGAATAACGATCAACCAATCAACTACAGCTTAGTAAAAGAGGTAGTCGATTACTTAGCGAATCATTCAGAAAAAATACACCACCCTAAAGAAGATGTTCTATATCACTATTACCAAGAGCATTACGGTCATCAACAAGAGATCGAAAACCTTGAATCTCAGCATGTCACGTTATCTGAAAAAACACATGAATTCTTAGGCGTCGTGGAAATGATTTTGCAAGATGCCGTTGTTCCACGTGAAGTCTTTACTAAACAACTCCAAGAATTTATTACTGACCAGCATGAGCATCTCGATTTTGAAGAGAAAAAGATCATCCCTCTGATTAATCGAGCGTTTACAACGGAAGATTGGCAACAAGTCGAAGCGTTGTGGGAACAAGAAGATAATGACCCAGTATTTGGGGAGACGATTGCAGATCGGTATTTACAGTTGGCAGAAAGAGTTCGGCTGACTGAGCGGGAATGCATTTAGTTTACACGATACTTTCAGCTAAGTGAGATGAGACTAAGCAGGTTGTCTTTAAGGAAGATTGCTTTTCAGTTCACTGTAATAGTTGATTTGGCTAAATAGAAAGAGGCGCATATGCAGCGCCTCTTTTATATTGATCGTTGGGTTGAGTTAGAGAGCAAGGGAAACCAGACTCTCTAGTTAACGGTTAAAGCTCAATATCTTCATATTTGTAATCTAGACATCCATCAAGATCCATCAGCTCTTTTTGGAGACGTTTTTTATCGTTAATCGCTTCAATTTCTCGCCATTTACGCTTGGCGGGTTTGGTTTTTGTTGAGCGAGTTGGAGGTGTAAAGCTATCCATAACATGTTCTAGTTGCAACCCTTCCATAAGCTACCTCATTTGTTTAGTTATTCTTCCTTCTCGGAAGCTGTTTATTAGCATATTTTCGAGCAGTATAACCTTGATATGTTTCTCATTTGTTTCTTTTTCATTACGTTTTCGTACTATTTTTCACTGAGCCGCACACTTTTTACAATGTGATTTGGTTAAAAATTATCCAAACGAGTCGATGTTCGTGATTAAATTTGTAGGCTCTAATTGTTAACTAATCGTGTTTAATTAGGCGTATTTGGCGTGGTGTGTGTTTTGTTTCTTATAGCCTAATTCAGAATGGATGTGGGATGGGTCAATATAATTTGAGAGATTTGGCTGACACCTTGGTTTGCCTACTTTTATTGCTCACATAAGGAATGCCATTCCCATAAGAGGGTGAACACCTATCTTGTGGTGTTTATGTGATTATTTGTGTCTGGAATTGAAAGTAAATGTTTCCTGTTGTGTTAACGGTAGGTGACGTATTGGTGAGAATTAACATACGTTATGCGCTCGATCTCTTATTGATTTTTCCCCAATCAAGCTGCATTATCCGCCCGTCAAAATACACTGATACGTAAAATGGATGCATGAAGCGACAATTTACATTCTAACTTGCAATAAAACGCAATATAACCAATGCCAAACACAACATTGACACATGGCATAAGCGAGTTAGAGGAGGGCTAGGAAGCAGGATCAGTGCAACTCTATGTGAGGTTCAAGTGACAGATTTAATCAATTTAATGAATGATCTCCTTTGGGGATCGATTTTAGTTTATCTTTTGGTTGGTGTAGGTATCTACTTCACTATCCGCCTTGGGTTTATTCAGTTTCGCCATTTTGGTCACATGTTCAGTGTCCTAAAAGACAGCCGTAAAGCGGACAGTGCTGGTATCTCTTCTTTTCAAGCGCTTTGTACCAGTTTAGCTGCTCGTGTTGGTACAGGTAACATGGCTGGTGTGGCTGTTGCTCTTACTGCTGGTGGCCCAGGTGCTATTTTTTGGATGTGGCTAATTGCGATGCTTGGTATGGCAACATCATTTGCCGAAAGCACATTGGCGCAGTTATACAAAACCAAAGATGACGATGGTAACTACCGTGGCGGCCCTGCGTACTACATGGAAAAAGGGTTAGGAATGCGTTGGATGGGGGTTCTATTCTCTATCTTCCTTATCATCGCTTTCGGTCTTGTTTTCAATGCAGTTCAAGCGAACTCAATTGCTGGCGCAATGAAAACGGCTTTTGGCATTGAAGAAATCTATGTCGGTATCGGTATCGTTCTTCTTTCCGCTGTGGTTATTTTTGGTGGCATCAAGCGTATAGCACGTACTGCAGAACTGATCGTTCCTGTAATGGCCCTCGCTTACTTAGGTATTGCACTGTTCGTGATGTTCATGAACCTTGAAAAAGTACCTGAAGTGTTAGCGCTGATTTTCAAGAGTGCGTTTGGTTTCCAAGAAGCGGCTGCGGGTGGTTTAGGCTACGCGATTGCTCAAGCTATGATCCAAGGTATTAAACGTGGTCTGTTCTCGAATGAAGCGGGTATGGGTTCTGCACCTAATGCTGCGGCGTCGGCAACACCATATCCACCACACCCAGCATCTCAAGGTTATGTTCAGATGCTAGGCGTATTTATGGACACTATTGTGATCTGTTCAGCGACGGTTGCGATTATCCTAATGTCGGGTGAATATGTTCCGCACGGCGAAATTACGGGTATTGAGCTGACTCAACGAGCATTGACGGCACAAGTGGGTCCATGGGGCGGCATTTTTGTTGCCGTTGCAATCTTCTTCTTCGCCTTTACATCGATCATTGCTAACTACTCATACGCTGAAACGAACTTGATCTTCTTAGAGCATAATCATAAAGCGGGCATTGGTATATTCCGTGTCGTGGTTCTTGCAATGGTGATGTTTGGTTCAATGGCGACCCTGCCAACGGTTTGGGCGCTTGCTGATGTATCAATGGGGCTGATGGCGATAGTGAACTTGGTGGCGATTATCTTGCTATCAGGGATCGTGATTAAGCTTGCGAAAGATTACAACCAGCAGTTGAAAGCAGGCAAACTACCCACTTTTAATGCAGATGATTTCCCTGAGCTAAAATCTCAGCTTGAAGATGGCATTTGGGATAACAACAAAAAAGACTAACTGTTTCGAATTACTGAAATAGTTAAATAAAAGCCATGTTGCAGTCAGTTAATGACGCAGCGTGGCTTTTTTTATACTCTAAGAAAAATATTACTATAAGGTACAAGTCATGCTAATCGTTGTTTCACCCGCTAAGACGTTGGATTATGAGTCTCCACTTGTCACTGAACGTTTTACTCAGCCTGAATTTATTGAACATTCGGCAGAACTGATTGAGGAGTGTCGTAAACTTACCCCTACCGATATATCAGCATTAATGAAAGTGAGTGATAAAATCGCTGGCTTGAACGTGGCGCGTTTTGAACAGTGGCGTGAAGAGTTTAGCCTTGAGAACGCCCGACAAGCTATTTTGGCTTTTAAAGGCGATGTTTATACTGGGCTCGATGCTCAAACGTTGAGTGATGGCGACTTTGACTATGCACAGTCACACTTACGTATGCTCTCGGGCCTCTATGGTTTGTTAAAGCCGTTAGATTTGATGCAGCCTTACCGCTTAGAGATGGGAACGCGGTTAGCCAACGCTCGTGGCACTAACTTGTATCAGTTCTGGGGTGATCTCATTACCGATAAGTTGAACCAAGCATTAGAAGCGCAAGGCGATAATGTGCTGATCAACTTGGCGTCGAATGAATACTTTAAAGCGGTCAAGCCAAAGAAATTGAATGGCGACGTGATTACGCCAGTATTTAAAGATTGTAAGAACGGCCAATATAAAGTGATCAGCTTTTATGCGAAGAAAGCACGAGGCTTGATGGCGCGTTACATTATTGAAAACCGTATTGAATCGGTTGAAGAGCTTGTGAAGTTTGATGTGGCGGGTTATTACTTTGTAGAACAAGAGTCAAACGCTAAAGAGTTGGTATTTAAGCGCGAAGAGCAGAACTAATTTAGTTTGTTTGGCTAAGTTCTCAGCTCAAGCGAGCCTAGTTTCAATTTAGATGAACTTAATAAAAAGGCCGATCAATTGTTATTGATCGGCCTTTTTGTCTCTTTCAATTTAGCAACGAGGTAGACGCTTGTGTCACAAGATCGATAACCTCACCTTTTCAAATCGAACTACTTTTTCTTTTTCTTCGCGCTTTTCTTTTTAGCGACGGCTTTTTTGTCGTCTTTTTTCACTTTCTTTTTCTTACTGAAAGTCGGCTTTTTATGCGTTGGTCGCATGCCTTCAATGAAACGCTCTTTAATGCTCTCTTTGGTGTAACGAGCAACACGTTCAATCATTGGTTGGTCATGGGCTTCAAGAATCGAAATCGCATTACCTTTCTTACCAGCACGAGCGGTACGGCCAATACGGTGCAGGTAGACATCGGCAGTACGAGGCATATCGTAGTTGATAACGTGGCTTACGTCCGGAAGGTCGATACCACGCGCGGCAACATCGGTTGCCAATAATACGTTGATGCTGCCATCACGGAAACGAGACATAGCACTGTTACGACGATCTTGTGGCATTTCACCTTGGATCCAAACACATGGGATCTTGGCACTTTCTAATTGAGAACGGAGTTCAGCCAAACGATCGCGGGTTTTCAAAAATACGATAGTGCGTTCCGCTTGCTCTGTGATGATGTGTTTCAGTAGCGCAAGTTTGTGATCTGGCGTATCGGCACGGTGATACCACTGAGTGATCTTCTTACGTTCACGTAGTGATGATTGTGCATCGATTTCAGCAGGGTTTTTAAGAAGATCTTCAGTAAAGCCTTCAACGCCTTTGCCTTCTAGTGTTGCTGAGAATAGCAACGTCTGTTTACGCCAGCGACATTCAGCAGCAAGGCGGTCAACAACCGGAGCAAAGCCCATATCAAGCATGCGGTCAGCTTCATCTAAGATCAGCCATTCAATGGCACGGCAATCAAAACGCTCAGCTTCAATGTACTCCATTAAGCGGCCTGGTGTTGCAACCACGATATCTTGAGTCGTGCCAAGAATATCAGCATGCTCTTGGTACATGACACCACCGGTAATGGTGAAGACATTTAAACTGGTGTATTTCGCCATTTCACGAGCTTGATCGGCAACCTGCATAGCAAGCTCACGAGTCGGAGTAAGAATCAGGACACGCGCAGGGCCGCCTTTCTTACGTGGGAAATCGAGTAAGTACTGCAAAGCGGGCAGAGCAAAAGAGGCAGTTTTACCTGTGCCTGTCGGGGCTGATGCTAAAACGTCTTTTCCATCTAACGCTTGTGGGATCGCTTCTGCTTGCACTTGTGTTGGGCGTTCGTAGCCCATTTCGTCGATTGCTTTTAGCAGATCTTGGTCAAGATCGAGTTCTGCAAAGGTTCTGATCACTGTTGTTTCTCCACAAGCAATAATGTTCTCCACAAGCCATTTCATTTACGGCATGGAGGATAAAAAAGAATAGTCGGGCATTATAGAAGCATTAGTGATTAGGATCACATGATATTTCTACATCTTGAGATAAAAATCTTTGGTTAACGCAATAAAGTCATCGCTATAACCGTTTGCGCCGTGAATCGTTAAACATTCCACCGACGTTTCTTCCGGTTGTTTACTTAATTCGAATAAGATCCGATGTTCAGGTTTTCGCTCTGAAGGCTTAACGGTACAAATTCGACTTAAAAACCAGCCCATCTCTTTCGCCATATCAATGAAAGCTTGGCCTTCCACTTTTGGCAGAATAAAACTCGCTTTTCCTTGTTCAGAAAGTAGTGCGTGGCTGCGTGCTAATAGATCGCGATGCGATAGGGTGTCGGTATGACGGGCAGTGGCTCGCTGGGTATGTTGTGACTGTTCGCCATTATTGAAGTAAGGCGGGTTACAGATGATGGCATCAAATGTGTGACTGAAATCTTGAGTAAGAATATCCCCAAGTAAACCCTTAATGCGCTGTGACCAAAGTGATGATTGGAAATTGTGTGTTGCCGCTTGAATTGCATGTTGATCAATATCGATAGCTTGGAGCTTGGCATTTGGAAAACGTTGAGCACACATGAGAGCGAGTAATCCTGTCCCTGTCCCTAAATCCAATATTGTTTGTGCTTGATGTGGCTCGAACCACGCACCGAGTAGAACGCCATCGGTACTGACGGGCATACCACTTTGCCCCCCATTGATTGAGAATTGTTTAAAATTGAAGCTCTTAGTTTTTAACGTGCTACTTTTCATGTTTATTCTGGCGCTTTGATTAATTTAAGTAATTACATCTAATGTTAAACAAATGTTTGGTTGAATGTTCTGGTTGTTATCGGTTTTAGGTCTTTTATGATCCAAATATAATACTGGATATTTTTTCAGAGCCAGTGATATTCACTGCTTTTGAGGTGAATATGTAAATTAATATGGTGTTTTTTTCTTGAGACTTGCGGATTGATGAGTGTTTGGTCATTATGCGGCTCTATTTTCTTGATGCTACCTCGCATTTTTGAGTGGTTCATTTCCGAAAGTAAACACAACATTTAATAAATTATAAGTATAAGGGTTATCTGTGAAACAGAGTTTAAAATTAACAGATATAATTGCATTGGGCTTCATGCTTTTTGCTTTTTTCTTGGGTGCTGGCAACATTATCTTTCCACCTCTAGCGGGTCAGCTAGCGGGTGAAAACCTATTGCCTGCAATGAGTGGCTTTTTATTAACAGCGGTAGGTCTTCCTTTGGTTACCATTATTGCTATTGCTGTTGCGGGTGGCACATGGGGCCATTTGACTAAAGACTTGCCAAAGCAAGCTGCGACTATCATGGCGGTTCTGATCTTTATCATTATCGGCCCTGCATTTGCAGCACCTCGTACCGGTCTTGTTGCCTACGAGATGGCAGTTAAACCATTCATTATCGATGCCGCTCAAATTGATTTAACGATCTTCTCTATCATTTTCTTTGCTATCGCGATGGGTTTCGCTTGGACGCAGGGCAAACTGATTGATGTGATTGGTAAAGTATTAACACCTGCACTTTTTGTCGGTCTTATTATTTTAGCTGTTGCCGTATTCACAAACCCTCAAGGTGCGATGATTGCCGCTCAAGGGGATTACCTGACTCAGCCGTTGACGAAAGGTTTCCTTGAAGGCTACAACACAATGGATACGTTCGGTTCATTGATGTTTGGTATGCTAATTGTTGATGCCATGCGCAGTAAAGGCGTAACAGAGCGTGCTGCAGTAACTAAATACCTGATCAGCGCAGCGTGTATTGCGGCTGCTGGTTTAGCATTTGTTTATATCTCACTGTTCTACCTTGGCGCGACAAGTGCAGCAGTAGCAAGTGGTGTAGATAACGGCGGTGTTGTGCTTAGCCTATACGTTCAAGCTCTGTTTGGACCATCTGGCCAGATTGTTCTGTCTGTCATCGTAATGCTAGCGTGTTTAACCACAGCCATTGGCCTGATCTCAGCATGTTCTGATTACTTCAGCTCATTGACGCCACTGTCTTACAAAAAATGGGTCATCATCAATGGTGTGGCTTGTGCAATAGTGGCAAACGTGGGTCTAGCTCAGCTTATTTCACTCTCTGTACCTGTGCTGTTTGCACTGTACCCAGTGGCGATTGCATTGGTTGCACTTACCTTTATCCGTAAGAAGCTACCAAACCCGCAAATGGCGTACCGTGTTGTGATTTTAGTATCTCTGATGTTCGCTATGATTGATGGCGCTAAAGTGGCTGGCGTTGATGTTTCTGCGCTAAATATGCTGCCTCTATTTGACATCGGTATGGGTTGGTTATTACCAACAGTGACCGCGATGGTTTGCATGTTCTTTGTAGGTAAATCTCAGCAAGAAGAGTTAGTAGAAGAAGTGGCATAACGTCATTCTGAATACTAAAAAAGGGGTTGATGTGTTAAGCATCAACCCCTTTTTTATTTGGCGTAGTTATTTATAGAGAGTCGTGGAACTCAACTAAAATTTGTTCACACCAATCTTCAATTCGTTGATCGCTTAGCTCATATTGAGAATCTTCATCTAACGCTAGACCAACGAAGTGAGAGTTGTCTTCTGTGAGAGCTTTTGATGCTTCAAATTCATAGCCTTCATTTGGCCAGTAACCAATAAACTGTGCGCCGCTACTTTTGAGTTCATCATGAAGTAGACCCATCGCATCAAGGTACCATTCACCATACCCTTCTTGATCGCCCAAACCAAAGAGAGCGACGCATTTATCTTTCAGTGGAACGCCACCAACCTCTTGCCAGATCGCGCTCCAATCTTCTTGAATTTCGCCAAAATCCCAAGTCGAGATGCCTAAGATTAAGAGATCATAATTGCTCATTTGGGAAATATCACAATCTTTGACATTAAAAATATCGACGAGATCTTCCCCGATAATTGCCCGAATTTTTTCGGCAGCCATTTCGGTGTAGCAAGTGGTTGAGCCGTAGAACAGTCCAATTTTCATAGCGCATCGTTGGTTTTGAGAAGTGATGGCGAATTCTACCCATATTTTGCGGATGATTGCAGTGAATATCCGCTCTAGTTCTCTTTTTTATAGTAATTACCGAAGCTCTGCCTTAATCTGAGGCGATAATGACAAAGGATTTACGGTAGTAAAAAATCTAGATGACTTCGAATAATAACAATGAAGATAAGCTTCAAAATCAGAGTGGTGATTTAGGGATAGTTGAACAGTTCTTAGATACCATGTGGATGGAGCGAGGTTTATCTGAAAACACCCTTTCTTCATATCGCACCGATTTATCGAAGTTAATTAAGTGGATGAGTGAGCACAACTATCGTTTAGGTTTCATCAGTCTATCGGGTTTACAAGAGTATCAAGCTTGGTTGGTTGATCAAGATTACAAACAGACATCACGAGCTAGAATGCAGTCGGCGATTCGGCGTCTTTTTCAGTACTTACATAGAGAAAAGCATCGAGCGGATGATCCAAGTGCACTGCTTGTTAGCCCTAAATTGCCTCAGCGTTTACCGAAAGATTTAAGCGAAGAGCAAGTTGATGATTTGCTGAATGCGCCCGATCCTAACGATCCGATTGAACTTCGAGACAAAGCGATGCTCGAACTCTTGTACGCGACAGGTTTACGTGTGACTGAACTTGTTAGCCTGACCATGGAAAACATCAGTTTGCGCCAAGGCGTAGTAAGAGTGATAGGTAAAGGGGGCAAAGAACGTTTGGTTCCTATGGGGGAAAATGCCGTTGATTGGATTGAAACCTTCATCGAGCAGGGGCGTCCATTGCTATTAGGAGAAAAAACGTCAGACGTGGTTTTCCCTAGCCGACGAGCAAGGCAAATGACGCGACAAACATTTTGGCATCGAATAAAGCATTATGCACTGATTGCTGAAATTGATACTGAGTTGTTATCTCCTCACGTATTGCGCCATGCATTCGCTACACATTTACTAAACTATGGTGCAGATCTAAGAGTGGTTCAGATGTTACTAGGACATAGTGACTTATCGACCACGCAAATTTATACTCATGTCGCGACAGAAAGACTAAAACAGATTCATCACGAGCACCATCCAAGGGCTTAACTCGACTATTTTTTAAGGTGATTTTCATGAGCGTATTACGCCGACTAACTCTTTTAACACTGCCATTTTTTGTTGCAGCTTGTAATGGTGCAGATGGCACAACGGCTGAAGCTTCGACGGCGAAAGTTGATTCTCAACAAGTGACAATGACAGCGTTTGATAAAGCCGAACTGACCGCGAGATTTTCTAAAATAGGTGTTCAGGTTTTGAATGTTGCACCTGCGGATATTAATGGTTTAGTGGAAGTTCAAACGAGCGGTGGTGTTATCTTTGCTTCTCCAAATGGAGACCATTTTTTAGCGGGTACTCTATACTCACTGGATGAAGAGGGTAACTATGTGGATGTGGTTGCTGAGCGACAAGCTCCACTCAATGCTGAAAAAATTGCGTCCTTTAAAGACAGTTCAATTGAATACAAATCTAAAAATGAAAAATATGTAGTAACGGTCTTTACCGATATTACTTGTGGGTACTGTGTGAAATTACACAGTCAAATGGACGGCTATAATAAGCTAGGCATTACGGTGCGCTACATGGCGTACCCTCGTCAAGGCCCAACAGGTCAAGTAGCGACGCAAATGGCGGGCGTTTGGTGTGCTGCGGATCCACAATCTGCGATGCACGATGCAAAAGTAAACCGTAAGTTTGGCGCGGGCGTGAATGATTTAGCTCAATGCCAACAGACGATTTCAGCGCACTACAATTTAGGTCGTGAGTTGGGTATCAGTGGTACTCCCGCTATTTTCTTGCCAAATGGCGAATTGGTTGGCGGCTACCTTCCTCCTGCAAAATTATTACAACGCTTAGAACAGATTAAATAACACCGGCTTTAAACGCTTTCATAATGAGGCTTGGTGAATACCAGGCCTCGATTGTCTTAAAGGCAAATTTCTTATTTTAGATTTACTCGTCGAGAGAGAACCACATTCATGATTGAAATCCAACGTCGTCCAGATGCTGATGTCACTTTGCTTTCCGGATCTATGCCGGATCTGTTGAAGCGAATTTACATCAACCGTGGCATTACTCATTTAGATCAGCTTCAAACGGCGGCAAAAGGACTTCACTCTTTTCAGAAGTTAGGTGGCATTAATAAAGCAGTTGAGCTTTTGTTTGAGGCCATTAGCACTCAAAAACGCATTATTATTGTGGGTGATTTTGATGCCGATGGGGCAACCAGTTCTGCGCTGTCCGTTCTCGCTTTAAGAATGTTAGGCAGTAATAACGTCGAC
The DNA here is from genome assembly GCF_050337905.1 of Vibrio clamense. NCBI lineage: Bacteria > Pseudomonadati > Pseudomonadota > Gammaproteobacteria > Vibrionales > Vibrionaceae > Vibrio > Vibrio clamense. The sequence continues at coordinate 220,006 of NZ_JAKJTJ010000024.1, forward strand.
TATTTGGTTCCAAACCGTTTTGAAGATGGTTATGGATTAAGTCCTGAAGTGGTCGATCAAGCCATTGAGCTTGGTGCGCAAATGATCATGACGGTAGATAACGGTGTCTCTTCAATTGACGGGGTGCGTTATGCCAAAGAGCAGGGGTTAACGGTTCTGGTCACGGATCACCACTTACCTGGACATGAACTACCTGCGGTTGATGCAATGGTGAACCCAAATCTTGAGAGCTGTGAGTTTCCATCAAAAGCACTTGCCGGGGTAGGTGTCGCGTTTTATTTGATGATGGCTCTGTGTGTCCACATGCGAAAACTAGGTTGGTTTACACAACAAGGCATGTCAGAACCAAAACTAATGGAGTTGATTGACTTGGTGGCGCTAGGGACTGTTGCCGATGTGGTTCCATTGGATGAGAATAATCGAATTTTAGTTCATCAAGGCTTGCAACGCATTCGTGCAGGTAAAGCTCGCCCTGGTATTCAAGCATTAATTGAAATCGCTAAGCGTGACGCAAAAAGATTAGTTGCCTCTGATTTCGGCTTCGCATTAGGGCCAAGAATTAACGCCGCAGGCCGATTAGATGACATGTCTTTTGGGGTTGAGCTCTTAATGAGTAATAACATCCATGCCGCTCGTCGAATGGCCAGTGAGTTAGATGGTCTTAACCAGACGCGCAAAGAGATCGAAGAGGGCATGAAGCAAGAAGCAATGGCTTTTTGTGAGCGACTTCAGTTTGGTGAAGGGGTTGAACTACCTTATGGTCTTGCTCTATTTCAACGTGATTGGCATCAAGGTGTTATCGGTATTTTAGCGTCACGAGTGAAAGACAAATTTCATCGTCCTGTTATCGCTTTTGCTGACGGCGGAGAAGGGATGATTAAAGGTTCATGCCGTTCGATTCAAGGTCTTCATATGCGCGATGCTCTTGATCGAATCGATACGCAAAATCCCGGCTTGATTTTAAAATTTGGTGGTCATGCGATGGCGGCTGGCTTAACCATTATGGAGAAAGACTTTGAGCGATTTAGCCAATTGTTTGATGACTCAGTTCGTCAAGAGTTAGGTGAGTCGACCTTAAAAGGGGTGATCTTATCCGATGGTGAATTAAAGCCAGAAGAGTTTTCTATGCATACTGCTCAAACCATTCGTTCTGGTGGCCCTTGGGGGCAAGCGTTCCCTGACCCAATTTTTGATGGCGAGTTTAAAGTGTTGCACCAAAAGCTGGTGGGGGAAAAGCATTTGAAATTGATGTTAGAGCCGTTATACAAAGGGCTGCCAACTAACGTCATGATTGACGGTATCGCTTTTAATGTCGATTTACGCCGTTGGCCTGATGCATCCGCAAAAACGATTCGACTTGCATATAAACTTGATATTAACGAGTTCCGCGGTAATCAATCTCTTCAATTGTTAGTGGATCACCTCGAAGCGAAATAGGAAGAGTAAAAAGTGGATTTATGCATAATTTTTCACTTTTTATTTCAAGCCCTTTAGCACAAAAAATTCTGTATCTTCGTCACATTTTTGAGTAGAATTCCTCGGTTAATTTCTACTCATAAATGATGAGAAAACATGTTTGAAATCAATCCAATTAAAAACCGTCTACAGGATGTGTCTGAACGCACAAATATCCTGAGGGGGTACCTTTGACTATGACGCTAGAAAAGAGCGTCTAGAAGAGGTAAATGCAGAACTAGAACAGCCCGATGTATGGAACGAACCTGAGCGCGCACAAGCGTTAGGTAAAGAACGTGCAGCACTTGAAGCGGTTGTTGAAACTATCGATCAATTAGATTTAGGCGTTGAAGACGTTGAAGGTCTACTTGAACTTGCTGTTGAAGAAGAAGATCAAGAAACGTTTGATGAAATTGAGCCAGAGCTTGCTGAACTAGAAGCGAAACTGGAAAAACTCGAATTTCGCCGTATGTTCTCTGGAGATCATGACGCTTCTGATTGCTATATCGACTTACAATCTGGCTCTGGTGGTACAGAAGCGCAAGATTGGACTTCAATATTGCTGCGCATGTATTTGCGTTGGGCAGAGTCGAAAGGGTTCAAAGTTGAAGTGATCGAAGTCTCTGACGGTGAAGTCGCAGGGCTAAAAGGTGCAACAGTACGTATCTCTGGTGAGTACGCTTACGGTTGGTTACGCACTGAAACGGGTGTACACCGTTTGGTTCGTAAGTCACCATTTGATTCAAGTGGCCGTCGCCATACTTCATTTGCATCTGCATTTATCTATCCTGAGATTGATGACAACATCGCAATTGATATTAATCCATCTGACTTACGTATCGATGTATATCGTGCGTCAGGCGCTGGTGGTCAGCACGTCAATACGACGGAATCTGCGGTACGTATTACCCACCTTCCGACTAACCTGGTTGTTCAGTGCCAAAACGATCGTTCTCAGCATAAGAACAAAGATCAAGCAATGAAACAGCTTCGTGCGAAACTATTTGAATACGAGCTACAAAAACAGAATGCGGAAAAACAAGCCAACGAAGATGCAAAATCTGACATTGGTTGGGGCAGCCAAATTCGTTCTTATGTACTCGACGATTCACGCATTAAAGATTTACGTACCGGCGTAGAAAACCGCAATACTCAAGCGGTTCTCGACGGAGATTTAGACAAATTTATCGAAGCCAGCCTGAAATCAGGCCTGTAAGCGAACCGACTGAAAGCAAAAGGTTAAGCAATGACTGAGCAACTACAAGACGAAAACAAATTGATTGCAGAGCGCCGTGGCAAACTGGATCATATCCGCCAAAACTGTAAAGCGAATGGCCACCCAAATGATTTCCGCCGCGAGAACCTTGCAGGTGATCTTCAAGCTGAATTCGGTGAAAAGACAAAAGAAGAGCTAGAAGAGCTGAACCACATTGTGGCAATTGCTGGTCGTGTAATGGCTAAGCGTGGTCCATTCCTAGCGATTCAAGAAACATCTGGCCGTATCCAAGCATACGCAGCAAAAGATGTTCAAAAAGTACTGAAAGAGAAGTACCAAGGCCTAGACATCGGTGACATCATCGGTGTTAAAGGTGCGCTTCATAAGTCAGGTAAAGGCGATCTTTACGTGAACATGGAAGAGTTTGAATTGCTAACCAAAGCACTTCGTCCTCTGCCAGAGAAGTTCCACGGTCTTACTGACCAAGAGATGCGTTACCGTCAGCGTTACGTTGATCTGATCGTGAACGAAGATTCTCGTAACACATTCATCGTGCGTTCTAAGCTTGTGTCTTCAATCCGTAACTTCATGAGCTCAAAAGGCTACCTAGAAGTTGAAACGCCAATGATGCACGTGATCCCAGGCGGTGCAACTGCACGTCCATTCATCACTCATCACAACGCACTAGACATCGACATGTACCTACGTGTTGCACCTGAGCTTTACCTTAAGCGTCTAGTGGTTGGTGGTTTTGACCGTGTATTCGAGATCAACCGTAACTTCCGTAACGAAGGTCTTTCTCCACGTCACAACCCAGAATTCACAATGATGGAATTCTACCAAGCGTACTCTGACTACAAAGATCTAATGGATCTAACTGAAGAGATGCTAAGCACAGCAGCGATGGACGTTCTTGGTTCGACTTCTATGCCTTACGGCGACGAAACGGTTGAGTTCGGTGGCACTTACGCTCGCATGAGCATGTTCGATGCAATCAAACACTACACACCTGAAAATGCAAACATTCAAGCTCTGACTGAAGATGATCTTCAGAACAGAGAATTGATGGTTAAAATTGCAGAAGAAGTGGGTCTGTACGTTGAGAAATTCTGGACATGTGGTCAGCTTCTTGAAGAGATCTTTGGTGAAACGGCTGAGCCTCAGCTAATTCAACCAACGTTCATCACTGGCTACCCAGCGGATATTTCTCCATTGGCTCGTCGTAGCGATAGCAACCCATTCTTCACAGACCGCTTTGAATTCTTCATCGGTGGCCGTGAAGTTGCGAATGGTTTCTCTGAGCTTAACGATGCACAAGACCAAGACGAGCGTTTTAAAGCGCAAGTTAACGCTAAAGATGCAGGTGATGACGAAGCGATGTACTACGATGCAGACTACATTACTGCACTAGAGCACGGTCTACCGCCAACTGCTGGTCAAGGTATTGGTATCGATCGCCTAGCAATGCTATTTACAAACACGCACACAATCCGTGACGTGATCTTGTTCCCGGCAATGCGTCCACAAGCGTAATACTCGCTTATGGGATGTGACAGCCCATCTAATTAAAAAAAGCCACCTTCGGGTGGTTTTTTTATACCTATTTACAAATGTTTAGTACATTTCAACCGCTCCAATTTACAGCAATAACTCACACATTATGTGAACTTGGCTGTAAACATGCAGGTGAGTACATTCTGTTATGCATTCTTCTGTGAATCCAGCCTAATGATTAGGTAGAGAATCCACTATTTCCAAACTAGTCTTAGTATTGAGACATCAAATCTAAGAAGATAGTCTCAATATATATACATCATATAGATGGCATATTTATTATAAATAATATTATAAATAATAAGGAAGAAACTAATGGGAACTCAATTCCGAATGGATTCTGTCCCTGGTTCTCTCGTCGTAGTTGGTGGGACATACGAACCTTGGTTAACCGTATTAGAACAGGTTGGTTGGCGTTGCACTCAGTGCGCAGATTTACGTAAAGCCGATGCTTTGTTTAGTGAGACTGGCCCATGTATTGGCATTGTCGATCTTAGTCACGATGAATTTAGTTTAAATGGGATGGCTAATTTAGTTAGCACTCATAAACAGGTTCGATGGATTGCATTTATCCGAGAGTCACAACTTAGCTCAGATACTATTTGTCAGTTTATCGTTAACTTTTGTATCGACTTTTTTACGGCCCCAATTCCTGATGCTCAATTGCTGAATACCATTGGTCACCAGTTGGGAATGTTAAAGTTAGAGAAAAAAGTGTGGCCAAACTATGGCTCAAAAAATGACATGGGACTGATAGGAGAATCGATCCCAATGAAGCGCCTACGCGATCAAGTGAAGCGTATCGGCCCGACCGACGTCAGTATTTTGATCTATGGCGAAAACGGTACGGGAAAAGAGACGGTAGCGAGAGCGATTCACAACACCTCATCCCGAGCAAAGAAACCATTTCTTACCATTAACTGCCGAGCACTTTCTGAAGGGCGAATGGAGAGTGAACTGTTTGGTATTGATCAAAACGATAGTGATAAGCTCTCTTTATTAGAGCAAGCGGATGGCGGCACCGTTCTTTTGAATGACATTCTTCATATGCCAAAATGCCAACAGCTAAATTTGCTGCATTTTCTTAAAGAGGGAACGATTGAGACGAAAGGTGGCTTAAAAGAAGTCGATGTGCGAATTTTATCGGCCAACTCTTCAGATGTAGAAAAAGCACTGATGGAAGGGGATTTTAGTGAAGAGCTGTATCATTACATTAATGTGTTGAGGATTAATGTCCCAAGCCTTAAAGAACGAACCGGTGATATTACTATTTTGGCTAAACACTTTTTACAGGAGTACTCGAAAGAGTTTAATGCTCAAGTTAGAAGTTTTTCTGAAGAAGCGCTTAAAGAGCTGACTCGATACCATTGGTCGGGAAATGTTCGTGAGCTAATGAACCAGATCAAGCGTGTGGTGCTGATGTCGGATACCGTTATGCTTGACGAAACTCAACTTGAACTCTCAAAGCGAAATGATAGTAAGCGGAGTTTGAAAAGTATTCGTGAGCGTTCAGAACGCGATGCGCTGCGTCTTGTTTTAGAGTCTCATTCTGGGCATGTTTCCCATGCGGCCAAAGAGCTAGGGGTGTCACGAGCGACGATGTATCGCCTATTGAACAAGCATAATTTAATCACAGAAAGTGAAGGCATCGTCTAAATAACTGAATATTTTAGCTTAAGTTTCAATTTATAAAGCCGCCCAGCAAGAGGTGGCTTTTTTATATCTGGTCATTTTTAGTGTGATTTTATTATTCTTTAGGTGAATATGTTATTCCAAATGCTTAGCTTGATGATTATCTAGTTGATTGAATTGTTTTATATTATTTAATCGCAATAGGGTTGAAGAATACTCAAGATTGCTTACAATTTAACCGTGACTTGAATAGTCACGCACACTTTTGGATTAATTAGTTACTTGGAGGCGCATCATGAAATATTTCGATTTTGTTCAGTTATTCTGTGCGTCTTTTGATCATAACCCCACTACTTTGAATATGGCTCACGCCAGCACTTCAGGTAAGTGTGACGATCAAACCATAATCATTGATAACTAATTAATCCGTATCCTTAAAGGCTGCGGAAAAATGGCAGCTTAAATAGGATACAAACTTATCTACCCTTCCTATACAGCCAATTTTTACGCCATTTTTCCCAGTGTATTCAATCTACTGGAGAATTATTATGCGTCATTCACTATATCTACAACTTGCAACTGTACTTGTTCGTGCTGATCTTCGTCGTGAAGAGAGAGTTTGGAGAGCTAAAGTTCGTCGTTCCGTTCACGCTATTCCTTGGGACAATGCGTTTTTATTGCGTGATGTTGGTTTGGATATTGATGGTCGTCCACTGGGGTTATCTGAACCTGAAGCCGTGACTGCTGAGCGTCGAGTTCGTCACCTACGACGAGTCTTAAGTTCTAGAATTACAACGTAATCGATAGGGGCTAAGCAATGAGTTTCGTTTAGCCCCGAAACCTTCCTACGGACAAGGGTTGGAGTAAGTGGTTCCAACCTCTTGTAGCTCTTGAAGCAACTCCGTACTTAACGTTACATCTAAACTGTCTATATTACTTTTTAGCTGCTCTAAATTCGTCGCACCAATGATATTCGAAGCGACAAAAGGGCGTTGATTGACAAAGGCCAATGCCATTTTCGCCGGATCTAATCCATGCTTATTGGCGATATCAACATAGGCTTGAGTCGCCTTTATTCCCTGTGGGGTAAAGTAGCGAACAAAGCGTTCAAATAGGCTACAACGAGCATCAACTGGACGAGCGCCGTTCAGATATTTTCCACTTAAACAGCCGAATGCCAGTGGAGAGTAGGCAAGTAGCTTGACCTCTTCGTGATGACTGATTTCAGAAAGGCCAACTTCAAAGCTTCGATTTAAAAGATTGTACGGATTCTGGATTGAGACAATTCTTGGTAGATTATGCTTTTCTGCCAATTTAAGTAAAGACATGACACCCCATGGTGTTTCATTGGAAACGCCGATGTACCGAACCTTGCCAGCTTGCACAAGGTCGTTGAGTGCTTCGAGTGTTTCGATCAGCGTGACTTCTTCTTGCTGGTCAGAATATTGGTAATTTAGCTGACCGAAGCAGTTGGTTTCTCTTTGAGGCCAATGTAATTGGTAGAGGTCAACATAATCTGTTTGAAGTCGTTTCAAACTGTCATCAATCGCCGTGTGAATATGACGACGGTTTAAGCTCATATTGTCGCGAATGTAGGGCACATTACGCGGTCCTGCTACTTTCGTTGCTAATACGATTTTTTCTCGTTTACCACTGCTTTTCAACCAGTTGCCAATGTAAGTTTCAGTTAAGCCTTGAGTCTCTTTCTTTGGAGGAACAGGGTACATTTCCGCAGTATCAATAAAATTAACACCACGCTCTAATGCATAATCAATTTGGTCGAATGCTTGCTGTTGAGAATTTTGCTCACCAAATGTCATTGTGCCCAAGCAAATTTTACTAATTTCTAAACTAGAGTGGGGCAGTTGAGTATATTGCATATGACGTCCTTGCCAGTTGGTTTGTCGAACATTGGTGCTGAAGTGGAGCGAGTACAGACACTAAAATATTCGTTTTAATGAGAATGATGAAATCTCAATATACTGCATTGGAATTGAATATTGGTGATTGAATTGAGAACTTTAGCATTCTTGTGAGCTTCAACTAGACTTTAATATCTAAGTGGAGGTGAGTTATGCAGGAACATCAATTGGATTTATGGATACATGGACGTCATAAAGATACATATAAGCCACCAAAGGTTTATGTCATTGGTTGTGCGGACATTTCACAGTACTTATTGGCAGTTGAGTACAAACACAAACTTGAGCCAATCAAGAAAGATAATGAGCTAATGCACTTTAAATCTCTTGAATTAGTAAAAGAGGAGTTGACTCGTTTGGGGGTAGAAAAAGCCTACTTACGCTTACATAATGCTTATGATGAATGTGGCTGCGATGATGGCGCACTCTACTGCGATATAGAACTGTCTTTAAATACGCACTAATGGATCTAATTAATAAAGTATTGTTCCAGTATTTGGGAAGTAAACTCTTTACGAAGATAAAATCCTCTCGGTAATGTCTTTATCAATTTACCACTGGCTCCATAAGCTTCGGTGAGCGCTTTGCTGTTTGCAGCTTTGGGCCTCAGTTGCAATACTTCGCCATGCCTAGCGGTGATTTGCTCTACATTTCCTAATACAATCAGCTCCATTAACTCTTCCCAGTCTGTTTTTAGTTGGCGCTCTTCTTCTTGAGAAGGTGACCAGATCAAAGGTGAGCCGACATGCCTTTGGTTTAGTGGGATTTCTCGTTCACCTTCCACCGGGATCCAAAGCACGCGAGAAAGCTTATTTCGAACATGACTGTTTTCCCAACGAAGCCCATGAACACCAATAAGGGGCGCGACGCAAACAAAGGTCGTTTCTAAAGGTTTTCCGGAGTAGCTTATTGGGATGCTTTTTAGTTCAATTCCAAGATCAACGAAATCTTGCTGGGGTTTACTGCCCGCTAACGCTCCTAAATGCCACTCTAGCAACTGCCCAACCCAACCTTTGTCACGCTTCAGATCGGGTGGAACGGCCATCTCTGCTTCATCAGCAAGTTCTTGAAAGCTAATCCCAGCAATGGCTTGCGCTCGTTGAAGAAGCTCAGATTCAGATTGTGGTTCAGGTTTCATATTATCGGTATCAAGTAAAAAAATAATTATATCAAATTCATTACCTGAGAGAGAAGCAATCTTGAGCGCGGTATAAATGATCATGCTGGGTAAAATACGATCAATTCATAGGTTATCCACAGGACGATATTAAAAAGTTATTTTGGGCTTTTTTCTGGATCAATAAACAGGGGTTGTAAGGCATAATTTTACTTGATAAAAAACACCGTAACTGGTTTATCGCTTTTACTGTGTGGATAAAGTTCAACTTGGTTGATCTTTAATCAATTTTAAAAATGAAAAGATCAATGCATTATCTTTTGAATGTTACCTTACTTGGAAGGCTACAAGTTATTGTTAATTAATAACTAAATTTAAATTTACTTAAAACCTATTATTTTACAATGCTCAAACAGTAAACGTGTTTTTCAGTTTGAATCTAATTCTGCACATACTTATTCACAGAAAAGGTGAATAAATGTGGGCTATGTCTCACTCCTGTGTTGATAACTTAAATTTGTTTAAAAGTTATCCAATTTTCAATGGATAGCAATAAATATCGGTTTAATCACATCAGTAAGTTTGCTCCTATTGGGGATATGTGGAAAAATCAGAGTAATTAGAAATTTAACTAGAGGTTGGCCAGTGATAGATGGCGATGGTTACCGCTTAAATGTCGGGATTGTAATATGTAACAACCATGGTCAGGTCTTCTGGGCTAAACGATACGGACAACACTCGTGGCAATTCCCTCAAGGTGGAATTGACGATGGAGAAACTCCGGAACAAGCAATGTACCGTGAGTTATACGAAGAGGTTGGTCTTACTCAAAAGGATGTAAAAATTGTAGCAACAAGCCGTCATTGGTTACGTTATAAACTACCAAAACGTCTTGTCCGCTGGGATTCTAAACCTGTCTGTATTGGACAAAAACAGAAATGGTTTCTTCTACGATTAGATTGTGATGAATCACATATTGATATGAATCGTGGAAGCACCCCTGAATTTGATGGTTGGCGCTGGGTCAGTTATTGGTATCCAGTTAGGCAAGTTGTCTCTTTTAAGCGTGATGTTTACCGTCGTGCAATGAAAGAGTTTGCGTCTTTAGCTATGCCTTTTAAAGAGCGAAAGATTAAGGCAAAGCGAAAACAGCGTAGAGGATAAACATGCTCACTCAGCTAAGGGACATAGTTGAACACGTATCGAGAGTCGAAGATGTCTATGTGGCATTGGAGCTTTTGGTAAAAGAGACATGCAGTGCTATGCAGTCTGAGTGTTGTACCGTTTATCTTGCAAATGATGAAATGCAGCGTCTTGAGTTGATGGCAACTCAAGGGCTGACTTTTAAAGGCAATAAAATTCATATCGGTTACGATGAAGGGCTTGTTGGATTAGTTAAGCGATGTGCAGAGCCGCTTAACCTTACCGACGTGGCTTCCCATCCTAATTTCAAATTCTTCCCGGAACTTGGGGAAGATATTTATCACTCCTTTCTTGGTACACCCATCATATACCGTAAGCAAGTACTTGGGGTTTTGGTTGTACAACAAAAACAGCCGCGTCTTTTTAGTGAGATGGAAGAGTCTTTTTTAGTCACTCTTTCTGCTCAAGTAGCGGTGATCATTGCACATGCTCAAACTCAAGGCCACTGGCTGCTGAGTCATAAACAGCAAGCGACCCAAGGTATTGGCGCGTCATCAGGTGTCGCGATTGGCCGTTTTTGGTGGGATAACACTCAGCCTGAGCTGGCCGACGTTTACCCTGCCTCGACACTGGATATTGCGCGCGAACAAGAGTGGTTGCTACTCGCGATTGAGAGTGCATTAACGGATTTTCGTCGCCTGCGTAAAAAGTTAGACAGTGAAATAAACAAAGATGCGCTAGCCATTTTTGATCTTTTCACGCACTTACTGAACGATCCTATGCTGCGGACGGATCTTAAAGCTCAAATCCAGAAAGGTGACAGAGCGGATTGGGCATTGAGGCAGGTTGTGGAGACTTATTCCAACCGCTTTGCTCGTATGTCTGATGTCTATCTTCGGGAGCGTGCACAAGATGTTCGCGAACTAGGGCAGCGACTACTCTATTTCCTCCACAGTCGAGAGCAAGAACAGCAGAAGCTTGATGAGCCAGTCATATTGGTTGTCCGAGAGTTAACGGCATCCATTTTAGCGTCCATCCCCAAAGATAAATTACTCGCGGTTGTTTCTATTGAAGGGGCGGCGAATTCTCATGCGGCCATATTATCTAGAGCGCTTGGGATCCCTGCCGTTATGGGGGTTAATCTTAATCCTAAAGCGATTAATCATAAGCAGGGGATTGTTGATGGCTATAGTGGCGAGATTTTCATTGAGCCGAATAGGCAGCTATTAGCAGAATACCAAGAGTTAGTTCACGAAGAGAGTGAGCTTTCAACCATGGTTGAGGCGGAGCTTTTCCACGATGCTCACACCTCAGATGGTGAATCGGTAGAGATACTTCTCAATGCGGGTTTAAGTGCTGATAGTAACATCGCGATCAATAAAGGGGTCGATGGTGTTGGGCTTTATCGAACAGAAATTTCATTTTTACTTCAGCACCGATTCCCCTCAGAAGAAGAACAAATTCAGCAGTATCGCTCGGTTTTAAATGCCTACCCTGACAAGCGAGTTGTGATGCGTACACTGGATGTTGGCGGTGATAAAGCGCTTCCCTATTTACCGATCGAAGAGGACAACCCATTCTTAGGCTGGCGTGGAATTCGTTTTACCTTAGATCATCCTGATATTTTTGTTATTCAACTGCGAGCGATGTTACGCGCGAGCACTCAGCATCATAACCTGAGCATTTTATTGCCGATGATTTCGAGTACTCAAGAGCTGGATGATGCATTACAGTTGATTGAACAAGCATTTAATGAGGTCAACCTGCAAGATGCTTCTATCCGAAAACCCCTGATTGGGATCATGATTGAAGTCCCTTCAATGCTTTATTTGTTGCCTTTGATTGCTGATAAAGTGGATTTTGTGTCGGTGGGTACCAATGACTTAACACAATATTTATTGGCGGTTGATCGAAACAATTCACGGGTTTCTGATGTCTATGAATCCATGCATCCTGCTGTCATCATGGCTCTTAAGCATATTTATGATACCTGTGAGCGTCATTCGTTGCCTGTATGTATTTGTGGTGAGTTAGCGGGTGATCCTATGGGCTCATTGCTACTGCTTGGGCTTGGTTATCGAACCTTGAGTATGAATACCTCTAATGTGGCTCGAATTAAATATTTGTTGCGTCATTCTGATGCTCAAGAACTTAAGGTACTTGCTGACACAGCCTTGATGCAGCCGTATGGTGAATCGATTTATACTATGATGCTGGAATATTTTGAACGTAAAGGTTTTGCTGGCTTCATCCGAGCGGGTAAAAAATAGGAACCACTTTGAATTACGAATTATTAAGCTTGCTGCTTGCGCTAGGTGCAGTGGTAGGTGTGATGGCTGGCTTGCTTGGTATTGGGGGAGGCCTAATCGTCGTTCCCGCGCTGCTCTTTCTCTTACCTATGGCGAATATTCAGCCTGATATCATTATGCAAATTGCATTAGCTACGTCGTTGGCCAGTATCATTGTTACATCTGGATCCTCAGCGTTAAACCACCTTAGGATCGGCAATGTCGATATGTTTGTTGTTAAATGGTTGATGCCTGGCGTGATTGTTGGTGGGTTTGTCGGTTCGAATATTGCCGAATTGATCCCCGCCCAATATTTGCCAAAAGTCTTTGGGGTGATTGTGCTTCTGTTATCAATCCAAATGTTATTGTCGATTAAAACGACGATTCAACGAGCCATGCCGAGTTCAATCATCACTATGTGCTGTGGAGCAGGAATTGGTGTCGTGTCATCGTTGGCGGGAATTGGTGGTGGCTCGCTGTCTGTTCCGTTTCTAAATCGTCATGGCGTTGAGATGCGTAAAGCGGTAGGCTCCTCATCTGTGTGTGGTTGTGTGATTGCCATTTCTGGCATGCTTGGTTTTATCTTGCATGGTTCAGCAGTTGAAAGTTTACCCGCGTATAGCGTGGGTTATGTGTATCTTCCCGCATTAATCGCGATCACTTCTACCTCTATGTTAACCACTAGAGTCGGTGCAAATTTAGCCACTCGACTGCCAACTCCTGTGTTGAAAAAGATTTTTGCTGTATTTTTAATTTTTATCGCTGGCACAATGCTGCTGTAGACTCACTTTAAAAAGAGAACTTTCTTATGTCTCAGGGATTTATCGAATTCCCCAATATTGATCCTGTTTTACTTGAATTAGGACCAATCTCTATACGCTGGTATGGGCTTATGTATTTGGTCGGCTTCATGTTCGCTATGTGGCTTGCTAACCGCCGAGCGGATAAACAGGGAAGTGGTTGGACGCGCGAAGAAGTCTCTGACCTACTTTTTGCTGGCTTTCTTGGTGTCGTGATTGGCGGCCGAGTAGGCTATGTACTGTTCTATAACTTTGATCTGTTTTTGCAAGACCCTCTCTACCTATTTAAAGTATGGACGGGTGGCATGTCATTCCATGGCGGCCTGCTTGGTGTCATTACCGCGATGTTTTGGTATGCGCGTAGAAACCAACGTACCTTCTTTGCGGTTGCAGACTTTGTCGCACCATTAGTTCCATTTGGTTTAGGGATGGGCCGTTTGGGTAATTTCATGAACAGTGAATTATGGGGACGTGTGACTGATGTGCCATGGGCGATTATTTTCCCAAATGGCGGCCCTCTGCCTCGTCATCCTTCTCAACTGTATGAGTTTGCGCTAGAAGGGGTTGTTCTCTTCTTTATTCTCAATTGGTTCATTCGTAAACCGCGCCCTGCTGGATCGGTGGCTGGTTTATTCTTGATGGGTTACGGCACCTTCCGTTTCCTTGTAGAATACGTTCGCCAACCTGATGCTCATTTAGGATTATTTGGTGGCTTTATCTCAATGGGACAGATTCTTTCTCTTCCTATGGTATTGCTAGGGGCTCTGCTTATTGCTTGGGCCTATAAAATAAATAACAAAGTAACACGCTAACAGTTAGCAAAGGATAGACAGTGAAACAGTATTTAGATTTATGTCAGCGCATTGTTGACCAAGGTACTTGGATTGAAAATGAGCGAACGGGTAAGCGCTGTTTAACCGTGATCAATGCTGATTTGACCTATGACGTTGGGCATAATCAATTCCCACTTGTTACCACGCGTAAGAGCTTCTGGAAAGCCGCAGTCGCTGAGTTACTTGGTTACATTCGAGGCTACGATAACGCTGAAGATTTTCGTAAGCTGGGCACGAAAACGTGGGATGCAAACTCGAACTTAAATGAAGTATGGCTCAAGAGTCCTTTCCGTAAAGGGGAAGATGACATGGGACGCGTGTATGGCGTTCAAGGTCGTGCTTGGGCGAAACCTGATGGTGGCACGGTTGATCAGCTACGTAAGATTGTTGATGACCTAACCAAAGGGGTGGATGATCGCGGTGAGATCTTGAACTTCTACAACCCTGGTGAATTTCATATGGGTTGCTTGCGTCCGTGTATGTACAGCCATCACTTTTCTCTACTGGGTGATACTCTGTACTTAAATAGTACTCAACGCTCGTGTGATGTCCCTCTAGGGCTTAATTTTAATATGGTTCAAGTTTATGCATTTCTTGCCATCATGGCGCAGATAACCGGTAAGAAAGCGGGTGTGGCATATCATAAGATTGTCAATGCACATATTTATGAAGACCAACTTGCACCAATGCGTGATATTCAGCTGAAGCGTGAACCTTTATCGGTTCCTCGATTTAAAATTAACCCGAAGATCCAATCGTTAGAAGATCTAGAAACATGGGTGACTTTAGATGACTTTGAGGTTGAAGGTTATGAGTCTCATGAAGGTATCAAATACCCATTCTCGGTGTGATGTCACTGTAAACTCATATTGCCGTAAACGAATCTAATACTAAAAAGCCCCAATACCTTTCGGTGTTGGGGCTTTTTTATTATTCATAGTTAACGAAGCTCATAGCGAACTAAGCTGAGAAATTAAACCGTTAATGCGAGGATTGTACCTGGCATGATGATAAACACGCTGACTAAGTAAGCGGCCACAATACCTCTATTCTTAACTGCCATGTCTGAAATAAAGTCAGCACACTTAACAGGCAGTTCACGAAGGAACGGAATACCGAAGATAAATACCGTCGCCAGAATGTTAAAGGCTAAGTGAACCAAAGCAATCTGTAGTGCGAACACGGCAAACTCACCAGATACAGCCGTTGCAGCTAATAGGGCTGTAATACACGTACCAATGTTTGCTCCAAGGGTAAATGGGTACACATCGCGAACTTTAAGCACGCCAGTACCAACCAGTGGCACCATCAAGCTTGTCGTTGTTGAAGACGATTGTACGAGTACCGTAACGATAGATCCTGAGACAATGCCATGAATCGGTCCACGACCAATCGCGTTCTTTAGAATCTCACGAGCACGACCAACCATTAGGCTCTTCATCAACTTACCCATGACGGTGATAGCAACGAAGATGGTCGCAATACCGAGAACAATAAGCGCAATACCGCCAGCGACATCCCCAAAGGTTGATAGAGGCTCTTTAAGCGCGCTGACAACAGGTTTAGTGATTGGCTTTATAAAGTTTAAGCCTTTAATGCTCATATCACCGGTTGCTAGCATTGGTGAAACTAACCAGTGTGAAATCTTTTCTAGAATGCCAAACGCCATCTCTAACGGTAAGAAAATAGCGACTGCGAGTAAATTAAAGAAGTCATGGATAGTGGCACTAGCAAAAGCTCGTTTGAACTCTTGATTACATCGAACGTGGCCTAGGCTCACTAATGTATTGGTGACTGTTGTACCAATGTTTGCACCCATGATCATAGGAATGGCGGTTTCAACAGGCAAGCCACCAGCCACAAGGCCAACAATAATCGATGTGACGGTACTTGAAGATTGAATTAAAGCTGTCGCAACTAAGCCAATCATTAAACCGGCTACAGGGTGTGAAGCAAATTCAAATAGAACTTTTGCCTGTTCACCTGTTGCTAATTTGAAGCCGCTTCCAACCATAGAAACAGCAAGTAAAAGTAGGTATAGCATGAACGCCAAGTTAGCCCAGCGTAGCCAACGAGTCGTGCTTGAAATCGGCGCTGCAGCAGCAGTTGCTTGGTTAATCATAGTTATCTCCGTTTGACCATTTAAAGTAGGTTTGGTCGATTGTTGAATCTGTCCGCGATGTTAGAGGTTAAATATTTCAGTAATATGACACTTATGTGGCGAAGAAAGTTTTTTGTATGAATTCTCAGGAAATATTCATTTTTCTTGTAATTTTTGGCTTTAAGTTGCTGATATTAAGGGTTTTTAAAGCGTAAATTGTTTGAGGTGTCTAGATGTCTATCGAGTAATTAATTTCAATTTAATGGCATTCCTATTACTTTTTTATTTTAAATATGAACATCATTGTTCGGGAAAAGTATGGAATTAGTTTGAACTGGTCGTAATTTCCGATAGTTTGTTGTGTGATGTAACATTTGCTATAAAGGCATACTCAAATGACTAGCACGATGGCTAACAATGTCTCATTTAAACTATAACCACCTATATTATTTCTGGATGGTGTGTAAACAAGGCTCAGTAACGAAAGCGGCGGATGCACTGTTTTTGACGCCACAAACAGTGACCGGTCAAATTAAAGCTCTCGAAGAGCGTATGGATGGGAAACTGACTAAGCGTAATGGTCGTAGTATCGAACCGACAGAGCTTGGGCAACTGGTTTTTAAATACGCTGATCGTATGTTCGGCTTGAGCTATGAAATGCTTGATATTGTTAACTACAGTCAGCACTCCAACATATTATTTGAGGTAGGGGTGGCGGATGCGCTCTCCAAGCGAGTGGTAAGTAAAATCTTAATGACTACTGTTCCTGATGATGACAGCATTCACCTACGTTGCTTTGAGTCGACTCATGAAATGTTACTAGAACGTTTATCTCAGCATAAACTGGATATGATTTTATCTGACTGTCCGGTTGATTCAGGCAAGATCCCGGGTTTATTTAGTAAGAAGCTTGGTGAAACAAATATGAGCTTCTTCTGTACGGGTAATGTGGAAAATGTGAGTTTTCCAGCTGTTTTGGAAGAACGCAAATTGCTCATCCCTGGGAGCCGAACATCAATGGGGCGGAAAGTTCTACAGTGGTTTGATCGCCAAGGGCTTCAGCCTAATATTTTAGGTGAATTTGATGATGTTGCTTTAATGAAAGCTTTTTCACGCTACCACCAAGATGTGATTTTCTTAGCCCCAAGCTTGTATATGAACGAGATAGAAGATGAGCGTACATTGCAGTTATTAGGGCATATGGATGAGCTAAAAGAAGAATATTATGTCATTTTTGCTGAAAGGATGATCCAACATCCAGCCGTAAAAAATGTATGTGACGCCGATTTTAGTCAATTGTTTAAATGATCGCTTTTATTATCGCCAG
Organism: Vibrio clamense; assembly: GCF_050337905.1. Classification (NCBI taxonomy): domain Bacteria; kingdom Pseudomonadati; phylum Pseudomonadota; class Gammaproteobacteria; order Vibrionales; family Vibrionaceae; genus Vibrio; species Vibrio clamense. The sequence continues at coordinate 237,394 of NZ_JAKJTJ010000024.1, forward strand.
TAAATGGATTATCATCGAATTATTATAAAAACATATAAAGTTACACTTATTTTATTTTACAGGGGTAGTACATGAACCTTGAAGAGATGGAAAAAAACTCTGCGAACGCGGTTGTTTTGCTGAAGGCCATGGCGAATGAAAGACGCTTGCAAATCTTATGTTTATTGCACAATCAAGAACTCTCTGTCGGTGAGTTGTGCTGTAATTTAGAATTGAGTCAATCTGCATTATCACAACACCTAGCGTGGTTGCGTAGAGATGGCTTGGTTGATACTCGTAAAGAAGCGCAGACGGTTTACTACAGCTTAAGTAGTAAAGAAGTGAAGGCGATGATTGAGTTGCTTCATGGACTTTACTGTCAGGACTAATTTTAGATAGTCGCCATAGAGCGTGATCAATGAGAGAAGGTTGGTATGAAAATATCAGCCTTTTTTATCGTTTAAATATTTAATGATGCAGTCTGAAGGTGAGGTTTTGTTTACGGCTATAAAATTTAGATATAAAAAAACCGGCAAAAGCCGGTTTTTTTCGTTCACTAGAATCAAATTTCTATTAAAGAGCTTTGATTGCAGCAGTGAAACGAGACTTATGACGTGCAGCTTTATTCTTATGAATAAGGCCTTTAGTCGCCATACGGTCTAGAAGCGGTGTAACTTCTACTAGTGCAGCAGTTGCAGCTTCTTTATCGCCAGCTTCAATAGCTGCGATTGTTTTTTTCATGTAAGTGCGCATCATAGAACGACGGCTAGCATTGTGCTGGCGACGTTTCTCAGCTTGGATAGCGCGCTTCTTAGCAGATTTACAGTTTGCCAAGGGTCTAACTCCCAAAAACTTTAGTTCGGTGACAATTTAAGGGCGAGGACTATCCCTCATAGGCGCTTAAATGTCAAATGATTTGTGCAAAAACCCACCTGAACCAAACAAACTTTGGTATGGAAAGGTTATCGCGGTTAAGATGGCGGGGATTCTAACAGCATTTTTATACCAATGCTAATAAATATGATAGTTGAACGACGATAGTCATCAACATGACGCAAACTCAATGACATAGCATTGATAGCATTCCGAGGTTTTTGTGAGTAAACGACTATTAAAGTCAGGCTTGATTGTAAGTGCGATGACTTTTATTTCTCGTGTTCTAGGCTTAGTTCGCGACGTGGTAGTAGCCAATTTAATGGGAGCAGGGGCAAGTGCCGATGTATTTTTCTTTGCTAATAAAATTCCTAACTTTTTACGTCGCTTATTCGCGGAAGGTGCGTTTTCTCAAGCTTTTGTTCCTGTTCTAACGGAATATCACGCCTCTGGAGATAAAGATAAGACTAGAGAACTTATCGCGAGGGCGTCGGGTACATTAGGTGTCATTGTCACTATCGTAACGTTAATCGGCGTTTTAGGCTCTGGGGTCGTAACGGCTATGTTTGGAGCGGGTTGGTTTATTGACTGGCTAAACGATGGACCGGATGCCGGTAAGTTTGAGTTAGCAAGCTTCATGTTGAAGATAACGTTCCCCTATTTATGGTTTATTACTTTTGTCGCGTTATCTGGAGCGATCTTAAATACACTTGGTAAGTTTGCCGTCTCATCATTTACGCCTGTTTTTCTGAATGTGATGATCATTGGCTGCGCGCTTTTTCTTGCGCCTAACTTAGAACAGCCAGAAATTGGATTAGCGATTGGAGTTTTTTTAGGTGGGTTAGTACAGTTTCTTTTTCAACTGCCATTTCTTATCAAGGCGGGCATGCTGGTTAAACCTCAATGGGGTTGGCATGATCCGGGTGTGGTAAAAATTCGCACATTAATGATCCCAGCGCTATTTGGTGTGTCGGTAAGCCAGATCAATTTGTTGTTTGATACTTTCATTGCCAGTTTTCTCGCAACGGGATCAATCAGTTGGCTTTATTACTCAGACCGTTTACTCGAATTTCCTTTAGGGCTATTCGGTATCGCGATTGCGACCGTCATACTGCCTGCGTTATCGCGTAAACATGTTGATGCTCAAAGTGAAGGCTTCTCCCACACGATGGATTGGGGGGTTCGAATGGTGACTCTTCTTGGGGTACCAGCAATGCTAGGGCTGATGGTATTGGCAAAACCCATGTTGATGGTTCTGTTTATGCGTGGAGAGTTTTCTCCTCATGATGTCCAACAAGCTTCTCTTTCTCTCCTTGCTTACGCATCCGGCCTACTTAATTTCATGCTGATTAAGGTGCTTGCTCCCGGTTATTACTCACGTCAGGATACGAAAACACCCGTTAAATATGGCATTATTGCGATGGTGACCAATATGGTATTTAACGCCATATTTGCATCACTCTATGGATATGTTGGACTTGCCATGGCGACGGCGCTCTCTGCTTTTGTCAATATGGCGCTCTTGTATCGAGGTCTGCATATTCAGGGCGTGTATCGCCTCACAAAGAGAACATTACTGTTTGTCGCGCGGTTAATGGTTGCTGGTGGTGTTATGGTCGCTACGGTGATTTGGCTGCTTGATGATATGTCCCTTTGGTTGATGTGGAACTTTAGCCAGAGAGTGCTCACCCTTGTTTATTTGATCGCAGCGGGAGCGGGTTCTTATCTATTAACCGTGTTACTTCTTGGTTTGCGCTTGAAAGACTTAAAAGTGGGAACTGATTAAGCGTTTTTGGATGCTGACTGAGCAATAGTGGAAACGTAACAATTAGTATATAATCCGTCGGTTTCATACAGTGTTTAATGATAAATATAGGTTTTTAGTTAATTCAAATGGAATTGATCCGAGGCATTCATAATATAAAGTCGCAGCATCATGGCTGTGTACTCACTATCGGTAACTTTGATGGTGTTCATTTGGGACATCAAGAAGTTTTAAGCCAAGTGTCTGAACAAGCAGATGTTTTAGGTTTACCTTCGGTAGTCATGACGTTTGAACCTCAGCCAATGGAATTGTTTGCTAAAGACAAAGCTCCGGCGAGACTAACTCGATTGCGTGATAAATATGTACAGCTCAGCAAGCTGGATATAGATCGTTTACTTTGTGTGAATTTTAATGCGTACTTTGCTAATTTATCGGCAGAAGCCTTTATTCGTGACTTGTTGGTCACTCGTTTGGGTGTTAAATTTCTAGTCGTTGGTGATGATTTTTGTTTTGGTAAAGGCCGAGAAGGCAACTTTTCTATGCTCAAAAAAGCAGGAGAGGAGTTTGGTTTTCAGGTCGTGAGTACTCAAAGTTATTGTTTTAAAAATAATGGCTTACAGAAAAGAGTCAGTAGCACCGCCATTCGAGAAGCATTAGCCGCAGATGACATGAAAGCATCGGCTGAGATGCTTGGCCGAGAATACAGTATTAATGGTCGTGTTTCTCATGGTCGAAAATTAGGCCGAACCATTGGCTTTCCAACCGCGAATATCCCATTAAAACGCTGTGTATCTCCAGTGTCAGGGGTGTATGTTGTTCAAGCATTAGGTCTTGGAGAACAGCCTGTCGGTGGGGTAGCAAATATAGGTCAAAGGCCAACAGTTGATGGCGTTCGTCAGCAACTAGAAGTACATTTATTTAATTTTAGCGCGGATTTATACGGTAAGCAGTTAGAAGTAACGCTTTTGCATAAATTACGCGACGAAAAGAAATTTGAATCATTTGATGCTCTTAAGCAACAAATAGAATTGGATGCTGAAGCCGCAAGGGTGTGGTTGCTTCAGCCTAAACGTTAATCGGACAATTCCACCGATTAGCATAATGTCTAAACTTCGCCCAATATAACGGAATTAAGAATCGATGAGTGATTATAAAGATACCCTGAACCTACCTGAAACAGGGTTCCCAATGCGTGGCAACTTAGCCAATCGCGAACCAGAAATGCTTAAGCGTTGGTATAAAGAAGATCTTTACGGTGAAATCCGTAAAGCAAAGAAAGGTAAAAAATCTTTCGTATTACACGATGGCCCTCCATACGCTAACGGTGATATTCATATTGGTCACGCGCTGAACAAGATTCTTAAAGACATTATTATTAAATCTAAGACCCTTTCTGGTTTTGATGCACCGTACATCCCTGGTTGGGACTGTCACGGTCTACCAATCGAATTGATGGTAGAGAAGAAGAAAGGCAAGCCTGGTCAGAAGATCACAGCCTCTGAATTCCGTGAAGAGTGCCGTAAGTACGCTGCTGTTCAAGTTGAAGGTCAGAAAGAGAGCTTTAAACGTTTAGGTATCATGGGCGAGTGGGATAAGCCATACCGCACTATGGACTTTGGTACTGAAGCGAACATCATCCGTTCTCTTGGTAAAATCGCTGATCAAGGTCACTTACTGAAAGGTTTCAAACCTGTTCACTGGTGTACAGATTGTGGCAGTGCGTTAGCCGAAGCTGAAGTTGAATATAAAGATAAAGTATCGCCATCAATTGACGTTAAATTCCTTGCGGCAGACGAAGCTGCAACAGTAGGTAAATTCTCTCTGGCTGGCGATCACGCTGGTGAAGGTGAGCTTTCTATTGTTATCTGGACAACAACTCCTTGGACGCTACCGGCTAACCGTGCAGTTTGTCTGCGTGAAGATCTTGAATACGTAATGGTTCAAGTCGAAGCAACGGAAGAGCAAGCGGCTCAACGTATTATTGTGGCTTCTGAATTAGCAAAAGATGTGATGGATCGTGCTGGTATTGCACACTTCCATAACCTTGGTTTTGCAAGCGGTGCGGATCTTGAGCTTACTCAATTCAACCACCCATTCTACGATTTCACGGTTCCTGCTGTTCTGGGTGATCACGTAACAACTGATTCTGGTACTGGTGTGGTTCATACCGCTCCTGGCCATGGTCAAGAAGATTTCGTGGTTGGTAAAAAATACGACCTAGAAATCGCAAACCCAGTTGGCTCAAATGGTGTTTATCTACCAGATACAGAGCTATTTGCTGGTCAGCACGTGTTTAAAGCGAACGATTCAGTACTAGAAGTATTGAAAGAGAAAGGCGCATTACTGCACCACCACGCTTATGAGCACAGCTACCCACATTGCTGGAGACACAAGACGCCAATCATTTTCCGTGCAACACCACAATGGTTCATCTCAATGGATCAAGCTGGCCTACGTGCAAAAGCACTAGAGTCAATTAAGAGTGTTGAGTGGTTGCCTGAATGGGGTCAAAGCCGCATCGAAGGTATGGTTGAAGGTCGCCCTGAGTGGTGTATCTCTCGTCAACGTACTTGGGGTGTACCAATTGCTCTGTTCGTTCACAAAGAGACGTCAGAACTTCACCCAGATAGCCCAGCGCTTATTGAAAAAGTAGCGAAGCTTGTTGAAGAGAAAGGCATTCAAGCTTGGTGGGATGTTGACACAGCTGAACTTATGGGCGCAGAAGACGCTGATAAGTACGAAAAAGTCATGGATACGCTAGACGTATGGTTCGACTCTGGTGTGACGCACTTCTCTGTTGTGGATTCTCGTGAAGAGTACAACTTCCCTAATGAAGAGAGAACTCACAGCGCTGATCTTTACCTTGAAGGTTCAGATCAACACCGTGGCTGGTTCCAGTCTTCACTGATTTCATCTATCGCGATGAAAGACGTAGCGCCTTACAAGCAAGTGCTTACGCATGGTTTCGTGGTAGATGGTAACGGCCGTAAGATGTCTAAATCTATCGGTAATGTTGTCGCGCCTAAAGATGTAACCAACAAACTAGGTGCGGATATTCTGCGTCTGTGGGTTGCTTCAACAGACTACACTGGCGAAGTTGCGGTTTCTGATGAAATCCTTAAGCGTTCAGCGGATGCTTACCGTCGTATTCGTAACACAGCACGTTTCTTCCTAGCAAACCTAAACGGCTTCAACCCTGAAACTGATTTAGTGCCAGTTGAAGAGATGGTTGCTCTGGATCGTTGGGCTGTGGGTCGTGCATTCGCAGCACAAGAAGAGATTGTTGCAGCATACGGTGAGTACAACACACACGGCGTAACACAACGTCTTATGCAGTTCTGCTCTATCGAAATGGGCTCTTTCTACTTAGACGTAATCAAAGACCGTCAGTACACTGCGAAATTGGGCGGACACGCTCAACGCAGCTGTCAATCAGCACTTTACTACATCGTAGAAGCATTGGTTCGTTGGATGGCTCCAATCATGTCATTCACTGCTGATGAAATCTGGAACGAAATGCCAGGCACACGTGATAAGTTTGTATTCACTGGCGAATGGTTTGACGGTTTGGTTGCTCTATCTGAAGAAGAAGCTCTGAACAACGAATTTTGGACTGAAATCCAAGGCGTTCGTGGCGCAGTAAACAAACTTCTAGAAGATGCTCGTAAAGAGAAAACCATTGGTGGTTCACTTCAAGCTGAAGTGACGCTTTACGCTGATGATGCTCTAGCGGCAGCCATTAACAAGCTAGAAGATGAACTGCGTTTTGTATTGCTAACGTCTAAAGCACAAGTGAAAGCGCTAAGCGAAAAAACAGACAGTGCACACGCTACTGATGTTGAAGGTCTATTCGTAGAAGTCGCGGCAACAGAAGCTGAGAAGTGTGATCGTTGTTGGCACCATACATCAGATGTCGGCACAATCGAAGGTCACGAGAAAGTATGTGGTCGCTGTGCAACAAACGTATCTGGTGAAGGTGAAGAGCGTAAATACGCTTAACCAATTCAATTATTTACGATTGCATTGAACTTTTAATCTATTTAGCAGCCCCAGTATTTACTGGGGTTGTTTTTAGGATTTGGAATGACAGAAGTAACATTGAAACAGTCTGGTGTTCGTTGGTTATGGCTTGCTGTACTGATCTTTATTGCCGACATTAGCATCAAGTTATTCGTGATGGATAACATTGGTTATGGCTGGGCGAATCGCATTGAAGTATTGCCCTTCTTTAATTTTTTGTATGTTCATAACTACGGTGCTGCGTTTAGCTTTTTGAGTGATCAAGCGGGTTGGCAACGTTGGTTGTTTACTGGTATCGCTTTTGCTGTAACGGCAATGCTCACCTATTGGATGAGTAAGTTACCTGCAAAAGATAAATGGAACAATATTGCTTACGCCATGATTATTGGTGGTGCAGTCGGCAATGTATTTGATCGAGTTGTTCATGGTTTTGTTGTCGATTATCTTGATTTCTTTTGGGGAACGTATCATTGGCCGGCCTTTAATTTAGCGGACTCTACGATTTGTGTTGGCGCTGCGATGATCATCCTTGATGGTTTTCGTAAAAAAGACGATGCAAAGTAACCGCCTCGCTCAAAATTAGAATAACCTTAAGCGCTGTCCGTTGATTCGGTCGGCGCTTTTTGTTATTTAAGTTAAACGTATAAAAACAATAACGAACATTAAATTGACCCAAGGAAGAACCAACGTGACAACAATACAGAAAGAGAGCGCAGTAACCCTGCATTTTACGATTAAACTGAGTGATGGTTCTGTTGCTGATAGTACACATAGCATGGATAAGCCGGCGAAACTTGTTATCGGAGATGGTAGCCTAAGTGACAGTTTTGAGCAGTGTTTAATCGGGCTTCAAGTGGGTGAGAAGCAAGCGATAGAGCTTAAAGCTGAAGATGCTTTTGGCATGCCAAACCCAGACAATATCCATCATATGGACAGAGCTAAATTTGTTGGAGATGCAGAGGTTGAAGTTGGCACTATCATGGCGTTTAGTGGGCCGGATGGTATGGAAATTCCTGGTATCATCGCTGATATTGCGGGCGATTCAGTGACGGTGGATTTTAACCATCCACTGGCAGGGCAAGATGTCACTTTTGAAGTTGAAATTTTGTCTGTTGAGTAACTCATCGTTTAACGTAAAATAGCCGACCAAATAAGATAATACCCATGAGCAATGAAATGAAAATCATGTTAGCCAATCCACGAGGTTTTTGTGCCGGAGTGGATCGTGCCATTAGTATCGTTGAGCGCGCACTTGAACTGTATCAGCCGCCAATTTATGTTCGCCATGAAGTGGTGCATAACCGTTTTGTGGTTGAAGGGTTAAAACAGCGTGGTGCCATTTTTGTCGAAGAACTGAATGAAGTGCCAGACGATAATATTGTGATTTTTTCAGCTCATGGTGTATCGCAAGCGGTTCGACAAGAAGCTAAAGAGCGAGAGCTTACGGTCTTTGATGCGACTTGTCCTCTGGTGACCAAAGTGCATATGGAAGTGGCTCGTGCAAGCCGTAAGAATATGGAAGTGGTGCTCATTGGTCACGCTGGACATCCAGAAGTCGAAGGCACAATGGGGCAGTACGCCAGCCAAACGGGTGGGATGTATTTAGTCGAGAAGCCAGAAGATGTAGAGAAACTCGTCGTCAACGATCCGAGTCACTTGCACTATGTGAGCCAAACGACCCTATCTGTAGATGAAACGTCTGACGTGATTGAGAAGTTGCGTGAAGTGTTCCCTGAGATCCAAGGGCCGCGTAAAGATGACATTTGTTACGCGACTCAAAACCGTCAAGATGCGGTTCGTGAACTAGCGGAAGACGTTGATGTAGTCGTTGTCGTCGGCTCTAAAAACTCATCAAATTCTACCCGTTTGAAAGAGTTAGCTGAAAAGCTAGGCACTCCAGGCTACTTAATTGATTGCCCTGAAGATATTAACCCTGAATGGTTTGAGGCTAAATTGAAAATAGGTGTGACGGCGGGGGCATCGGCACCTGAAGAGTTGGTGAAACAGATCCTAGATCGCATTCAAGAACTCGGTGCTCAGAGCATTGAAGAGGTCTCTGGTCGTGAAGAGAATATGTTCTTTGAAGTGCCAAAAGAGTTACAAATCAAGCAGATTGATTAATTGCATTTCATTATGATTGTAAAAGGCGACCCTATTTGAGGTCGCTTTTTTATGGGTTTAAATTGACTGAATCTGATCTAAACGTATCAAAACGTCTACTGGATCCCTAGGGTCTCTTTCAGAGCTTTTAAAAACCGTCGACTGACTGGAATTTCATAATCCGTCAGTGTGAGGATCTCGGCCAATCCATTTTCCAATAGTTTGATCTCTTTAATCGCTTTTATGCTGACCAAATACTGGCGGTGACACCGGATCAAGTCAGTTTTCTCTTCCAAATTTTTCAGCGTTAACTGAGTCGATGCGGTTTGGTTTTGCGTTCTAACATGCACACCACTGATATCACTATAGGCACATTCAACGTTTTCTGTAGCAATGATCATAATACGATTATGTCCAACACAAGGAATCTGGTCTAAGTGCGTGGGGGCAATCGCAGCGATGTTTTGTGGCTCGGATTGAGCGTTAAAACGGGCAACTTTAACGAGACGAGAAACGGTTTTCTTTAAGCGGCAAGGATCGACAGGTTTCAAAAGATAATCAAAAGCATTATCTTCAAAAGCTTGTATTGCGTATTGATCAAAAGCCGTCACAAACACCACCGTTGGCATGGTGTCAGGATCCAGCATGCTCAACAGTTCGATACCTGAAATCTGAGGCATCTGAATATCGAGAAAAACCACATCAGGTTTCAAACTGTTGATCTTCTGTAGGCCTTCGATAGCGTTGCTTGCAAGATCGACGACATCAATTTCGCCCGTTTGTGCCAGTAACTCTGCAAGCTCTTCCCGAGCAAAAAGTTCATCATCTATGACAAGTGCAGTTAACATTCAATCGCCTTAATGGTCAGCTTGATTTGAAGGAAGAATGATAAAGCTCATTCGAGTGTAGTGCTGTGGTTTTACTTCTATTTTTAGTGTTATGTCACGGCCCAACTTATTGGTGAGACGTTTACTCACAATATCTAAGCCTAACCCTGAGTGATCAGACTCCGGTTTAACATAAGCTCCCGCATTATCCTCCACCACAATTTGATAGCCCTGCTTACATTGTTGGCTATAAATCTTGACGCAGCCACCTTCCAGTAAATTTGAAATACCGTGTTTAATCGCGTTTTCGACTAAAGGTTGCAGAGTAAAACTAGGGATTTTGACTTCCAGTAACCTAGGCTCGATATCAAATTCAACCTCTAACCTATCGGTAAATCTCGCCTTTTCTATGGTTAGGTATGCATTGACGTGTGCCAACTCATCTTTCAGCGTCACCGTCTCGATATTCTGCTTTAAGTTACTACGGAAGAAGTGTGAAAGGTGCTGTATGAGTTCTCGTGCTTTGTCTGGATCTCGGCGCGTGATCGCACTGATGGTATTGAGTGCATTAAACAGAAAATGCGGGTTAACTTGTGCGTGTAGCAATTTGATCTCCGCTTGAGTGAGTAAGGTCTGCTGCTGTTGATAGTCACAATAAAGGATCTGGCTTGAAAGAAGTTGAGCGATCCCTTCAGCCATCGACATATTAATCGTCGAGAAGAGTTTCCTACGAGGTTCATACAACTTAATGGTACCAACCACCTCGCTTCCTGCTCTCAGAGGGATAATGAGTGCTGAACCAAGTTTACATTCAGAAGAAATTGAGCACTGGTAAGGGTTTTCGGTTCCATCTAAATAGATAATATCGTTTTTCTCCATAGAGGAGAGGGTGCATTGAGAAGATATGACAGTGTTGGGTTTATGGTGGTCATCGCCAATGCCGACAAATGCGAGAATTTTCTCTTTATCTGTGATGGCGACAGCGCCGACGTTAGTCTCTTCGTAAACGATACGAGCAATTTTTTCTGCATTTTCGGAGTTGAACCCGGTGTGCAAAATGCCAACTGACCTATCTGCAATTGAGAGTGCTCGACGTGAGAAAGTGGCTGAATATTTTTCAAAAATGGTTTTCCTGTCCTGAAGGATACTCATGAAAAGGGCTGCACCAACGGAGTTTGCGATGATCATTGGTGCTGCAATATCAGAGACGAGAGCATAAGCTTGGTCGAAAGGTTTAGCGACCAATAGAAGCAGCAGCATTTGAACAATTTCCGCAACCAGAGTGATGCTAAATACCACCACCGGATTAAACAGTTGCTCGCTCTTATCTTTACGCACTAAGTAAATATGCAGTAGTCCGCCAATTAAGCCTTCAGCTGTCGTTGAAATGGCACAAGCTACATCGGTAAATCCACCTAATGTATAACGGTGTATTCCGCCAGTTAGACCGACAGCAAATCCGACAATTGGGCCTCCAAATAGCCCGCCCATTACCGCGCCAATGGCTCTGGTATTGGCTATCGCATCGTTGATCTGCAAACCGAAATAGGTGCCCATGATACAAAAAAGGGAGAATAAAACGTAGCAACTGAACTTATGACTGAAACGAGATGAGATGTTCAGTAGAGGCAAAAAAATGGGTGTTTTACTTAGCATGTAGGCCAGTACAAGGTAAACACACATCTGCTGAAGCAGAGATAAAACCAATTCCATAATTGTCACCTAGGGGAGATATAGGGTGTATTTTAAAGCAAACTACTAGGATGTGTTGAGCTTTCGTGATTAAAACTGACTGAATCGCTCTCCTTTTGTTTTTAAGAGATAAAATAAAACCCATCACGGAGATGGGTTTTTTCTTAATTTAGCAAGTGAAGGTAACGTTGACGCTTATGCTGTTTCAGTGACAGCTTTAGTTTTATCGGATGTTTCATCTTCATCAGCAAAGTCGTCACCTTTGCCTTTTGAACGTTTAATCACATAAGCCGTAACGGATAGTGCCGTCACAATCCCTGCAATGGTTGAAACCGTCATTGGTAAGCCGAAACCGAGTTGGCTATTGCTTAGAATAAAGGTCACACAAACAGTGGTCATAAATATCGCTGGAACCGTCGCAACCCAATGCAGTTTATTGTGGCGTAGTAGGTAAGCTGAAGCCGTCCACAACATCATCACTGCTGTCGATTGGTTAGCAAAACCGAAGTAGCGCCAGATGATACCGAAATCAACTTGAGTTAAGATTCCACCAAGAACAAACAGAGGCAGTGCCATAAATAAACGGTTACGCAGTGTTTTCTGTTCCATGTTGAAGTATTCAGCCAAAATCAAGCGGCTTGAACGGAAAGCGGTATCGCCAGAAGTGATAGGCAAAATGACCACACCAAGGAAAGCCAACACGCCACCAAATACACCAAGCAGACCAAATGAAGCGCTGTACACGACGTTACCCGGACCGCCATTCTTAATCGCTTCTGCAAGAGAATCTACTGAGCCGAAGAAAGACAAGGCAAGTGCACACCAGATCAGCGCGATAATGCCTTCACCAATCATTGCTCCGTAGAAGACAAAGCGACCATTCTTTTCGTTTTCCATGCAGCGCGCCATCAAAGGAGATTGGGTAGCGTGGAAGCCAGAGATTGCACCACAAGCGATAGTGATGAATAGAGCAGGCCAAAGTGGCAGATCGTTAGGGTTCATATTTGTGAACATGTCGCTCACTTCATAGCCGCCTAAGATCGTATGTTCATCTGATAAGCCAATGGCAGTGATAAGACCGACAGACATGAAAATCAGCAGTGCACCAAAGAATGGGTAGAAACGGCCAATAATTTTGTCTACCGGAACCACGGTAGCTAGAATGTAGTAAGCGAAGATAATGATGACCATCGTTGTCATCGACATAGCGATATCAGTTTGATCGTTAACTAAAGTAGTGATCATGCCAGCAGGCGCTGAAACGAAAACCACACCAACAAGTAGAAGTAGAATAATGGCAAAAATGTTCATGAAATGTTTTGCGCCATTGCCTAGGTATCGACCTGTGATGGTAGGTACTGATGCGCCGCCATTTCGAATAGAGAGCATACCTGAGAAGTAGTCATGAACGGCACCGGCAAAGATACAACCAATGACAATCCATAGCATTGCCGCGGGGCCGTAAAGCGCACCCATGATAGGGCCGAAAATTGGACCAACGCCTGCAATGTTGAGTAGCTGAACCAAATAGACTTTCTTGGTCGACATTGGTACGTAATCCACACCATCTTGTTTTGTTATTGCTGGTGTAGGGCGGTTTTCATTAATACCAAATACTTTCTCAATGAAAGCACCGTAAATAAAATAGCCACCGATTAGTGCGGCCACACAAGTTAGAAACCACATCATAATTTGTTATCCCTTCTATTTGTATTCCGAATTCAGGTTAAGTTTGTCTGTCGTATGAGATAGTAAAACTGCCACTCGCTCACGTCATGCGCTTCTAAGGTGAGTGGTGGAATAGCGAATTAAGTGGTAGCCATTAACGTTAAGTGGTTTTGGCTATTTCGAGAAATCGTCAGTGATATGAAAGTGGATTATTATTATGATTGTCTGCGAAGAGTTTTGGTAAACTAACCTTATTCTGAGCGGGTGAACCTCTTAGATATTAAACGTCTAAGTTTGGCTAAAATACGGTGATTCTGTTGAGCCCGATTGAAAATTAATGTGCACCATAAATGAGTACTACAAAGGATTGAGTGTGAGAAAAACAATAGTAGTTGGCCTGTTAATTGGTTTGGCGGGATGCGCGGCATCGACACAGCAGTTAGCAGAAGATGGAGATTGGTCTGAAATTGGATATCGTGATGGCTTAAGAGGCCAGACTCAACGCAGTTATAGTGCGTTGAATAAGTTTGGGCAGGCAAATCAAGCCGATTATGACCAAGGTTACTTAAAAGGTGTGGCGGAATATTGTAATCCTGATCATGCGTATCAGATTGGTTTGTCGGGTTTTAATTATGAGGGAGTATGTGAAGGGACAGAGGAAGCCCAACGATTCCGAATGGAATGGCAACGTGGCTGGGCAGATTCAAATAATTAGAGCCGGTCATTCTTAATCATCCATAGCCAAATCCATAGTCAACATGACTGCTTAACTATGGATGACTGATGTTATTTAGATTGCTCTACCGCTTTACGTAAGAACCCTTGTTGATGGCTTAATTGTTCTTTCGCTTCGTCTAAGTTGAGATCCGTTAAGATCATCAATATTGCCAGTTTGACATCATAGTCTGTGTGTTTCAGTGTAATCACAGCTAATGATTTTGGGCAGTCGGTCGCTTGCATGACAATCCTGACGGCGCGCGCAACTAACTTCTCATTTGTTGCCTTCACGTCGACCATCAAGTTCTGGTAACTTTTACCTAAGCGGATCATACTGGCGGTCGTGAGCATATTCAGTACGAGTTTTTGTGCGGTTCCAGATTTCAAACGTGTCGAACCTGTCAGTACTTCTGGGCCTACGACTGGGCAAATCGCGATGTTGGCGATATCCGCGATAGGAGAGTTTGGGTTGCAAGAGAGTGCAACGGTTGTGGCTCCAATGTCATTCGCGTACTCCAAAGCTCCAATTACATAAGGTGTGCGACCACTTGCCGCGATCCCAACCACAACATCGTTGGTATTAAATTGGATGTTTTTGAGATCTTGTTCACCGAGTTCCAGTGAATCTTCCGCCCCTTCTTGCGCTTTTAGAATGGCTTTTGGACCACCGGCAATTAAACCGATCACCATTTGATCTGACACGCCAAAAGTGGGTGGGCACTCCGAAGCATCGAGCACGCCTAAGCGGCCACTGGTTCCGGCTCCCATGTAGATCAAACGCCCGCCAGACTTGAAAGCAGCAGTAATTTTTTCAACGGCTTGCGCGATCTCTGGAATCACTTTTTCGACCGCGATGGGAACTTGTTTATCTTGTTGATTGATCCGTTGGATGATTTCATGCGCCGAAAGCAAATCGATATCCATGGTCTCAGGGTTACGTCCTTCAGACACTAATTGTGAAAGCGCTGAAAGTAGAGCGTCGTTTGTCATTAAATATCCTTAATCCACATGACAGGGATCGATAGGGTAAATTACCCCGAGAGAAGCAAGTCGGCTTGCTCCTGTTACTTGTGGCAAGTTGCTTGGTAAGCCATGAATGCGTTGATGAGCTAACCATGCGAAAGCCATCGCTTCCATATAGTCACTATCAATACCTTTAGTTTGTGTCGAAGCTACTATCCAATTTGGAAGCAACTGTTGCAGGCGAGCCATGAGAAACGTATTTCTTACGCCACCGCCACAAACTAACAGTTCGGGCTTATTTCCTACTTGATAACGCAACACTTCATTGGCAATTGAAACCGCAGTGAACTCCAGTAGTGTTGCTTGTACATCTTCACCCGTAAGTGAGTGGTGGGCTAATTGTAATTCTAACCAAGGTAAATTAAACCGCTCTCTTCCGGTACTTTTGGGCGCGGCTTGAGTGAAATAATCATCACTTAACAGTTGGTTTAGTAATGGTTCACTGACTTGCCCACTTTGAGCATATTGCCCATCATGATCATATTGCTCCCCGCGCTGCTTTTTAATCCATGCATCCATAAGCATATTGCCAGGACCTGTATCATATCCAATAACGCTAGGCTCAAAATTGATGTCACTCGGATGTTCAGGGTTTAATTGCGCTGGAAGTACGGAAATATTTGAAATACCGCCGATATTCAGAACCACGACCGTTGAATCTTGTGTGTTGAAAATATGCTGATGAAAGGCCGGAACCAGTGGAGCACCTTGCCCTCCTAAGGCCATATCTTTACGGCGAAAGTCAGCCACAGTCGAAATATTTGTCCGTGCCGAAATAATATTGGCATCACCGAGTTGCATGGTAAATGGAGCATCACCCGTTGGCTGGTGAAACACGGTCTGCCCATGGTTACCAATGGCAGTGACCGCAGAGGCCTGAGTGTTCGATTTTTCGAGGAGTTGCAGTATGGCATCGGCAAATAGGTGACCAAGCTGGTGGTCCAGTTCGCCAATCGCAATCAGATCGGTTTTTTGCCCAATACAGACTTTAAGAAGACGTTCTTTCAGTTCGCTTGGCATAGGAAATTCATCATGCGCGAGTAGAGTGATGTTAGCACCCTCAATGGAAACTAAAGCGGTATCAACACCGTCCATACTCGTTCCAGACATCACGCCAATATAAAGTTCTTTATGATCTATTCTTAAGCTCTTGAACCGCATTCCTAAACTCTTCCAAAGATTGGTTTAAAAACATTGTAAAGCAAATTCAAAGGGAATAATCTCGTGAAGTGTATGAAATTTGGTTTAAAAAGGGATAAATATGGGACCGTTGTGGGTTGATGTTGCAGGCTACGAGCTGACCGCTGAAGACAGAGAAATTTTAGAGCATCCAACGGTTGGGGGCCTCATCCTATTTGCTAGAAATTATCACGATAGCAAACAACTGTCAGCGTTGAATAAAGCGATCCGCAAGGCTGCAAAACGCCCAATTCTGATCGGGGTTGATCAAGAAGGTGGTCGAGTACAGCGTTTTCGCGACGGTTTTTCGATTATCCCAGCCGCTCAAGAATTTGCGACAAAGAATAATGGTGAGCAATTAGCAGAGAAGGCTGGCTGGTTGATGGCTGCGGAGCTGATTGCCCACGATATTGATCTGAGTTTTGCGCCTGTATTGGACAAAGGTCACGACTGCAAAGCGATTGGCAATCGAGCGTTTGGTGAAGATATTGAGACCATTGTTCGTCATAGTAGTGCATTCATTAACGGTATGAAGTCGGTTGGAATGGCGACAACAGGAAAGCACTTTCCTGGACATGGCGGTGTGATTGCGGACTCCCACTTAGAAACCCCTTACGATCCAAGAGACGACATCTTCGAAACGGATATGGCAATATTTAAAGCACAAATTGAAGCCGGGATATTAGATGCAATGATGCCTGCTCATGTGGTTTATTCTCACTACGATGATCAGCCTGCGAGTGGCTCTCAATATTGGTTACAGAAGGTGTTGAAGCAAGAGTTAGGTTTTAAAGGCTTGGTTTTCTCTGATGACTTAACGATGGAAGGTGCCGCTATTATGGGCGGGCCGGCTGACAGAGCAAAAGCGGCCTTGAATGCGGGTTGCGATATGGTGTTGATGTGCAATAAGCGAGATGCACAAATTGAAGCTCTTGATCAATTAGCGATACAAGACGTTCCTTTAGCGCAATCATTGCTTAAAAAACACAGCTTTGATTTATCTACACTTCACTCAGATACTAGATGGAAGGAGGCCTCAGAGACGATTAAGCGAATGCTTGGCAGTGAGTGATAAATAGACACACTATAATTTTAGATAAGGCGATATGTTGAGTATTGCCTTTTTTGTATGTATGAAACTTACTCTCATCCTATTTGCACCATAAAGCGAGTTAAAATATGAGTGTAAATTTAATTTTACATTTAATGTTTTTTATTGTTTACACTTGCAATCGTTTTTGTAGCTGTTATTGTGTTTTTAAAGATAGTTAGCCCAAATGGAAATATTGGGTGTAAAAATAAATATACAGGTTGAGTTATGCAAAAAAGTGAATTAAGCAATGTCAATATCATCGACGAACAGGTACTGATTACTCCTGAGGAGTTAAAAGCAAAACTACCTTTGAGTGATAATGCTCGTCGTTTCATTCAAGAGTCTCGTCAAACTATCGCAAACATCATTCATAAGAAAGATCATCGCATGCTTGTTGTATGTGGCCCATGTTCTATTCATGATATTGAAGCCGCGAAAGAGTACGCGAAACGTCTAAAAGCCTTATCGGAGCAACTTAGCGACCAACTGTATATTGTTATGCGTGTTTACTTTGAAAAGCCTCGTACCACTGTTGGTTGGAAAGGTTTGATCAATGACCCTCATCTAGACGGTACTTTCGATATTGAGCATGGTTTGCATGTTGGTCGTGAGTTGCTTGTTGAACTTGCTGAGATGGAAATCCCACTAGCGACAGAAGCGCTTGACCCGATTAGCCCACAATACTTGGCTGATACTTTCAGCTGGGCTGCGATTGGTGCTCGTACAACTGAATCGCAAACTCACCGTGAAATGGCAAGTGGCCTTTCAATGCCAATTGGTTTTAAAAATGGTACTGACGGTAATTTAGGTACAGCAATCAATGCTATGCAAGCCGCTTCTTCTAGCCACCGTTTTATGGGGATCAGCAGCGAAGGACAAGTTGCACTACTGACAACTCAAGGCAACCCTAATGGCCATGTTATTTTGCGTGGCGGCAAGCAGACCAATTACGATTCGGTTTCAGTACACGAATGTGAACAAGAGTTGGCGTCAACAGGGCTAGATGCTTCGCTAATGATCGATTGTAGCCATGCGAACTCACGCAAAGATTTTCGCCGTCAACCGCTTGTCGCTGAAGACGCGATTCATCAAATTCGTGAAGGCAATAAATCGATCATTGGGTTAATGATTGAGAGCCATATTAACGAAGGAAATCAGCCTTCAGATATTCCTCTGAATGAGATGAAGTACGGGGTTTCTATCACGGATGCATGTATCAATTGGGATGCAACTGAGGCACTATTAAGACATGCTCATACTGAATTAGTACCGTTTTTAGAAAACCGTCTATAAAGATAAAAGGGACGTTAATGGCTGTTGAATTAAACGAATTACGCGATCAAATAGATGCCGTCGATAAACAGATGCTTGAGCTTCTTGCTCGTCGTTTAGCTTTAGTTGAAAAGGTTGGGGAAGTAAAAAGCGAGCATGGTTTGCCGATTTATGCACCTGATAGAGAAGCGGCAATGCTGGCTTCTCGTCGCGAAGAAGCGGCTAAGCAAGGAGTGCCACCACAACTGATTGAAGATATTTTACGCAGAACAATGCGTGAATCTTACGCCAGCGAAAAAGATTCAGGCTTCAAGTGCTTGAATCCACAGCTTCGCTCGGTAGTGATCATTGGTGGTAATGGTCAGCTTGGTGGGCTTTTTGGTCGAATGTTTAATTTGTCAGGTTATGACGTCAAAGTGCTTGGCAGCCAAGATTGGCATAAAGCGGATGAACTACTCAGTGATGCTGGTCTTGTGGTTGTAACAGTACCGATTCATTTGACTGAAGGTGTGATTGAAAAACTGGGTAATTTGCCTGACGATTGTATTTTATGTGATTTAACCTCTATCAAATCGAAACCCGTGCAGAGCATGTTAGCGGTGCATAATGGCCCTGTTGTTGGTTTGCACCCGATGTTTGGCCCTGATGTACCAAGCTTAGCTAAGCAAGTGATTGTTTACTGTGACGGACGTGGTGAAGAGTCTTACCAATGGTTGCTGAAACAGTTTTCAATCTGGGGCGCAAGTTTATGCCAAATTGAGGCGGGTGAGCACGATCATGGTATGACGTTAATCCAAGCATTACGCCACTTCACCTCTTTTGCTTACGGCTTACACCTAAGTAAAGAGAATCCAAATATTGATCAGTTATTGAAACTGAGCTCTCCGATTTATCGTTTAGAGCTGGCAATGGTAGGGCGGTTGTTTGGTCAAGACCCGAATCTGTACGGAGATATTATTCTCGCGTCACAAGATAACATCGACATGATTAAGCGTTTCCATCAAAGTTTTGGTGAAGCCATTAAAGTACTCGACGGGCATGATAAAGAAGCGTTTGTTGATAACTTTAATCAAGTCAGTGATTGGTTTGGTGATTACTCTCAGCAATTTTTGGAAGAGAGCCAGAACTTATTAAAACAAGCGAATGATGCGATTCATCGAGCTTGATTCGCTCTTAAGCCTTTATAGAACATAAGGTTAGATAGAAAATAAATATCGACAAAAAAGAGCTGTGAAATACAGCTCTTTTTTATTGTTTAAAATAACGCATTATTTAGCATTAGCGAGTGATGCTTGATTTATCATTTGCGTCATCACTCAATACCGTTTCGATACTGCTGTCAGTATACGGAGCATTAGTTAAGTTGATCTGTAGGCGAACCATGTTATCAATCAATTTGACCAGCGGAGCCCATTTCAGCTTCTTCTCTTTTTCAAATACGTAATTGAAATTTTCTGGTGTCCAATCCATAAGGTATTGTGGATTGAGTGAGCGACCTAGAAATCGTACTTCATAATGAAGGTGTGGGCCTGTTGAATTGCCAGAGTTACCACATGTCGCTAATACATCGCCCTTACTGACAAACTGACCACTCTTGGCTTTGAAGCTTTTTAAGTGAGCGTAAGAGCTCATGAATCCGAATGAGTGACGAACGGTTAGGAAGTTTCCAAACCCTTTTTTGCTTGGCCTTACGGTTTCAACGACACCATCCGCAGGGGCTAAAATCTGCTCTCCGCGCTTACAAGTCAGATCTATACCAGTATGAGTATGGCGTTTTCCGCTAATTGGATTGGTTCTGCGTCCATAAGAGGAGGAGATGCGCTGATAGGTGACAGGGCTATCATTTGGAATCAATCTAAACATGGTTGCGCGAACGGCGGAATCAATGGCAGCGGCATCGATTCTCTCTTCTAAAGAGCTATCATTGGTCAGTAAGTCTTCATCCGCCAAGCCTAATACGGATTCCACATCATAAACGCGCTTTCCTAAAATATGGATTTGCGAATTTTTTTGTTCAAGTGATTGAGATAATGAGTGGCTAGTATCAACTTGTTCCTCATAAAGCGCTTCAATAGCCTTTTTTTCAGTTTTTAGATTTGAAATGGCGGCTTCGAACTCTTGTTGAGTCGTATGCATTTCAGATTGCATTAACTGGCTATCGTTGTATTGCTGGTACAAAAAAGTACCGAGTAATGCAGGCACGGTCGTTAAAGTAGCCAAAATAGCTAATATTGATCTCTTACCGAAATGAAACGCTTGATCCCCGCTTTGTGCAGGGATAATGATGGAAATTTTTTTGGACATATTAACTTTTGTATATATTAACTAATGTGACTACGTAATTGGCAGACAATAGCAAAATCGTTTGATTAAGCCTCTTCGCCTAGATCTGATAAATGTTCTATTTCGCGGTGCAGTAAATGATCATCGCCCACGTTGAGTTCAACCAATCTTTTTAGGTGGCTGATACTATCAATATCAATATTATCAATGATTAGACGAATTATATCGTCTTGAGTGTTTAGAACTTTCGCTTGAAGATGAATAGTTATATCACTTTCAGGCAGTGTAAATGAAACGGTGACCGCCGAATTCATCTCTAGATCTGGAGTTTGCTCTGCTGATAACAGTAGTCCATGTAAAGATAAGTCTTTAATCGTGGTTTTTAATTCATACTCACCGTGTGAAATAAGCGCAGGTGCTTGATAAATAATGCGTGAAAAACGACGTCGCTCAACCATAATATTTCTCTCTGTATCAGTAGGTTGATTGCATTTCATCAATCAACATTATTTGGGTTTATACTCATCATAGCAAATAATGATTATGGCAATTAATCGGATATCAAAAAAGCCCACATGAATAACGAATTAATCACGTATTCTTATTTATGCCAAACGTACCAATACACAAAGGCCGCTGATCATAGCGGCCTTTGATTAAAATACAAGCTCTATCGTAATGGTTTATTACTTAGTCATACGTTTGTATTTGATACGATGAGGTTCTGCCGCTTGAGCGCCTACAGTCTTTTTCAGCCACTCAGTGTATTCAGTATAGTTACCTTCGTAGAAGTTCACCTGACCTTCATCACGGTAGTCTAGGATGTGGGTAGCAATACGGTCTAAGAACCAACGGTCATGCGAGATAACCATTGCACAACCTGGGAACTCAAGTAGCGCTTCTTCAAGTGCACGTAGAGTTTCAACATCAAGGTCATTGGTCGGTTCATCGAGTAGCAGTACGTTGCCGCCCGCTTTAAGCAGTTTAGCTAGATGAACACGGTTACGTTCACCACCAGAAAGCTGCCCGATGATTTTCTGCTGATCGTTGCCTTTGAAGTTGAAACGAGAGCAGTATGCACGTGCAGGGATTTCGAAGTTGTTGATCTTAATGATATCAGCGCCTTCAGAGATCTCTTGGAATACGGTTTTCTTGTCATCCATGCTGTCACGGAACTGATCCACAGAAGCAAGTTTAACGGTTTCACCTAGCTCCACAGTACCGGAATCAGGCTGTTCTGCGCCACTTAGCATCTTGAATAGCGTTGATTTACCTGCACCATTGGCACCCACGATACCCACGATCGCGCCTTTAGGCATGCTGAACGATAGGTCGTCGATAAGAACGCGATCACCAAACGATTTAGTAAGGTTGTTCACTTCAAGTACTTTATCACCCAAACGCTCACCCGGCGGGATGAACAGTTCGTTGGTTTCGTTACGTTTCTGGTATTGGCCAGTTGTTAACTCTTCAAAACGCGCCATACGAGCTTTAGATTTAGCCTGACGGCCTTTAGGATTCTGGCGAACCCACTCAAGTTCTTTCTCGATAGTTTTTTGACGTGCGCTTTCGCCTGATTTTTCTTGCTTCAGACGCTCATCTTTCTGTTCTAGCCAAGAGGTGTAGTTACCTTCCCATGGAATGCCTTCACCACGGTCAAGCTCTAGAATCCAGCCAGCAGCGTTGTCTAGGAAGTAACGGTCATGGGTAATTGCCACAACAGTACCGCTGTAATCAACAAGGAAGTGCTCAAGCCATGCAACTGATTCAGCATCCAAGTGGTTGGTAGGCTCATCAAGAAGTAACATGTCAGGTTTTTCAAGAAGTAGACGACAAATCGCAACACGACGACGTTCACCACCAGATAATAATTCAATCTTCGCATCCCATTCAGGAAGACGAAGTGCATCAGCAGCACGCTCTAGAGCGGTTTCTAGGTTGTGACCATCTTTCGCTTGAATCAGTGCTTCTAGCTCACCTTGCTCTTTAGCAAGCGCGTCGAAATCGGCGTCTGGTTCTGCGTATGCAGCGTATACCGCATCAAGACGAGTCAGTGCGCCTGCAACATCAGAAACGGCTTCTTCAACAATCTCACGAACGGTTTTAGATTCGTCCAGTACAGGTTCTTGTGGCAGGTAGCCGACTTTCAAGCCAGTTTGCGCACGAGCTTCACCATCAATGTCTGTATCAAGGCCAGCCATGATGCGTAGTAGGGTGGATTTACCTGAACCATTGAGACCTAAAACACCGATTTTAGCGCCAGGAAAAAAACTAAGGGAAATGTCTTTTAGAATTTGACGTTTAGGTGGCACAGTTTTGCTCACCCGAGACATGGTATATACGTATTCAGCCATTGCCGATCGTTCCTAATGTTTGCAAATTATGAAGCGGACATTTTATACCAAACGCTACCATTTTGTTACCTTCTGGCGAGACTTTACGGTTTATGAACCGAGACTTTATGGTGAAAATTTGCGGGTATACATGCCTAGGTGGTGAAGTTGTATGCAGAAATAGTGTGTTTTTTCTGGGACCGATTGCACTAAAAGCCAATCGATATGCAAGTTTGGATATATTTACAATTTCTAGCTTTACATTCGAATGTGTATGAGTTGTTAATAGAGGCTACCTAATAACAATTCGCACAAGGGAATTGAGCGTATGACGCAAAACAAAGCGCGAACAATAGGGCCACACTCAGTATTGAGAAATACGCTAACGACGATAGCGAAAGTGATTTCTTCAAGCCTTCTTATGAGTGTCATGGTCAGTCATGGTGTCGCAGCAAAAACCGTTTCTGAACGGGAATTACAACGAGTGAACTATGAAAAAGCTCAAGATTTATTAGATAAGAAAAAGGTGGAAGAGTACCAAGCTTTACGCAGTACGATTGCGACTTATCCTCTGACCCCTTACACCGACTATCGTGCATTTTTGGCTCAGCTGAGTAATAAGACACCCCCAGAAGTCGACAATTTTATTGAGAAAAACCGATTACTGCCGTTTTCATCTAGAATTCGAGCTCCTTACTTGGAAGTTTTAGCCAAGCAAGGCCAGTGGCAAACATTATTAACTTTTCAAACTCAGGAGCCTAAGGGTGAGAGTTACCAGTGTATTTATTATCATGCATTGTGGATGGATAACCAGAAAGAGGCCGCGTTTTCAGGTGCTGAGAAACTGTGGCTAAGTGGGCAAGGTATTGCAGACCAATGTGATCCTCTATTTGAGCAATGGGAAGAGGCAGGGCTTCGTAGTGACGCATTGATTTTAGATCGCATGTTGCTTGCGTTTGAAGCTCGGAACGGAAAGTTGATGACTTATCTGATGAAGTTACCAAAGTCCGATGCGGCAAAGAAACAAGCGGAAGCGATGAAAGCTCTGTATAGAAAGCCGGAGAGCGTCACTCAGTTTGCTAAGCAGCATGAGGCGTCGGATTTCTACCGATCACAAACGGAATTCGCCTTTAAAAAACTTGCCCGTAAGGATGTCTCCGCAGCACAAAAAGCATTGCCTAAAGTGGTTAACGCTCAGAAGTTGTCATCTCAAAAATCACAGCAACTCGCAGAATATGTGGCATTTCGATTAACCAATACCGATTCCGATGAGTTAGCGAAATGGAGAGATCAGGTTCTATTAAAAACAGAGCGGGTTGTCTTGCTAGAGAGAAGAGTTCGCTTAGCGATTCAGCATGCAGATTGGCAAGGTGTCCAGCGCTGGATTGCACGATTACCTGAGGTGAAGCAGAGCGCTATTCGATGGCAATATTGGCAAGGACGATCTGAGATTGAGCTTGGTGAGAAGGTAAAAGGGCAGCAGCGTTTAAAAAAACTCGTTGGAAAACGTAACTTCTACAGTGTGGCTGCTGCGAACGCTGTCAAGCAGTCGATAAACTACCCTACGACGACTCTTGTGCTAGATAAGGCGATGGTGAATCCTCATCGAATGGCATTAGAGCGAATTCGAGAGCTTATTGATCTCGATAAAATTGCGGCCGCGAAAAGTGAATGGCGCTGGCTGCTTAGCTATGTATCGAGTGATGAGAAAGAGATGTTAGCCGCGTATGCAGCAGTACAAGGTTGGCACCACTTAACGGTAACGGCCACGATCTCAGCTCGGATGTGGGATAACACGCATTTACGTTTCCCTATTGCTCACCGCTGGTGGTTTAATTTCTATGGTGAAAAGCACGACATAAACCCGATAACACTTATGTCATTAGCTCGTCAGGAGAGTGCGTTGGATATTGAAGCTCGTTCTCCTGTAGGTGCAAGAGGAATCATGCAGATTATGCCTGCAACGGCTAAATATACTGCGAAAAAGTACCGGATAAATTACCAAGGAAAAGATGACCTGTATGAAGTCGGTAAGAATATTGAAATAGGAAGTCACTACTTAGA
This sequence comes from Vibrio clamense, assembly GCF_050337905.1. Lineage (NCBI taxonomy): Bacteria > Pseudomonadati > Pseudomonadota > Gammaproteobacteria > Vibrionales > Vibrionaceae > Vibrio > Vibrio clamense. The sequence goes on from NZ_JAKJTJ010000024.1 coordinate 262,282, forward strand.
TGGTTTGCTAGAGCAATATGGCCATAATAGAATTTTTGCTCTCGCGGCCTATAATGCGGGCCCTCACCGAGTGAAAACATGGCGATCTCGAACGGGGGGAGAACTTGACGCTTACGCGTTTATTGAAGCGATACCGTTTAAAGAGACTCGTGGATATGTGCAAAATATTTTGATGTTCGAGACCTACTATCGAGATATTTTAGGGGTAGAAGGAACCTTCTTGAGTGATGAAGAGAGTAACGCAAAATATTAATTTAAAAGTGGCGCTAAAACTTTACAATAGAGATAAGTAAGTAAAGGTGAAAACAATATGGCATCAGAACCAGAATATAGTGATTGGCAACAGTTAATGAGCTTAGTGAAAGAGGCGTCTGAGCAAGATCAGCAACAGATGCTACTTACCATGATGATGACTCCAGATGAAAGAGATGCTTTAGTGGCGAGAGTAAATATCTTCTGTGAGCTGTTAAAAGGAGATCTATCTCAGAGACAGATTAGCCAAGTGCTCGGGGTGGGTATTGCAACAATCACTAGAGGTTCTAATGAATTGAAAAGTAAGTCAGAGGAAGAAAAAACGAAATTAGCAGAGTTGATGTTAACCAACAAGAACGCTTAGTTTTATCTTTCTATGATATAAAGTCTAAATATAAAAAGCACTCGTCAAGCGGCGAGTGCTTTTTGCTATCTTCCATTTACTAGCATCTGTCTAACATCGTTTGTTCGTTTGCAGCATATTGTGGTACGAAGAATAAACGTGTATCGAGAGTTGCGAACTCGCTTACAGATTCGCAGGGAAGTGAGTAGGATTAGTGAACGGGATCAGTGCCAATATGAGCGCTTGGTGATAAACAGAGCTGCGAGTCAATTGGTCTTGAGTCAGCAAGCTAATTGCCCCGCCTTTCTGCTTAATATTATCCGTTGAAAACACTTCATCCATTACGTCGCCTAGCTCATTTGCTGTTTTTAGTTTCTCAATGACTTCAGGCGGCAACATCAAACTGGCTGAGCGAGACTCACCTCGATGAGTCGCTGATTCAATCACCATCCACGCAAAAGTTACACTGCCCTCAATTCCCGCTTCTAAACCAACAAAGTAGTCAGCATTCGAATTAATTTGTTTCGCATTGCGTACTCGATTAAGGGCTCCATCATGAGTCTCTTGATCCGTCATTGGTTGATCAGCCACTTCGCTTGCTACGCTGACACCTTCAAACTCAAAAGTTTCAGTAGGGAAGGCTGCTTGAAATGCACTTTTGACCGCATTGATTTTTGCAGGGTTAAGAGAGGTGATAATTACGGTTTTCATGACAGGTTTAGAGTCCTTTTAGCTGTTGATACCAAATCGATAGCTGATCAATATCCATTGGTTTTCCAAAATAGTAGCCTTGCATAAAGTCACATTGTTGATCTGCAAGCCATTCATGCATCTCTTGGGTTTCAATGCCTTCAGCCGTTACGGTTTTAGATTGCGCATGGCACAACTCAATAAGTGGTTTGATTACGTTCTGATTATTCGTTGCGACTAACGTTTCTAAAAAGAGTCGATCGAACTTAATCTTTTGTACAGGGTATTGCACAAGTTGAGTTATCGAAGTATAGCCTGAACCAAAATCATCAATGGCGAGGTTGTAGCCTAATTTGGATAATTTATACAGTAGTGGGAACCCTTTTGAATCTGCTGCAAAAGTTTCCGTTATTTCAAAGTCGATCAAATGGCGTGGAATACCATATTGTTGAGCGTGCTCTTCGATAAACATGGCTAGTTTTGTACTACTAAGCTCAGCTGAAGATAAGTTAATCGACAACTGAACAGGAATATCAAACGCTGTTTGTAATTGATCAAAGCGAGCAAAAGATTGTGCGATTACCCAGCGGTCAATCTCTTCAAATAACCCCGTTTGTTCTGCAATGGGAATGAATTCATCAGGTGAAATGAACCCAAGTTGTTCGGAATGCCACCTCAACAGAGCTTCAACACCAATCACTTCAGTACCTTGAGTATTTAGGTAGGGCATAAATACGAGGCTGAACTCATCGATATATTGATGAGCTCTTAATGCTCGTTCGATATTCGAGCGTCGCTGAACTATTTTATCGAGGTCAAGAGAGTAGTGAGCGAATTGGTTTTTACCCGCACGCTTCGCTTGATACATGGCAGTATCAGCATTCGATAAGAGTTTTTCAATATGGTCACCATCCAAAGGATAAGTGGCGACGCCAATACTTGCGGTGATCGGAAAACTACCAAATTCAGATTTAAACCCGCCCTGAAGAGGCGCTAAAATTTGCTCAGCAAAGGCTTTTGCGGCATCTTTAAAGTTATTTGGTGAGCAGATAAAGATGGCAAATTCATCACCAGATAGGCGTGAAGCAAGGCTCTTGGTCCCATATTGATGGCTAAAATCATCACATAAGCGAGTCACTTGTTCAGCAAATTCAACCAGCAAAGAGTCACCCACCTGATGTCCATATTGGTCATTAACGAACTTGAAGTTATCCAAATCAATATACAGGACCCATATATTACAACTTGCTAATGGGGAGCTAAGTATACTATTCGCGTAATTCTGAAACTGATGACGGTTCGCAAGCTTGGTTAGGTGATCGTTTTCAGCTAATGTTTTGGTTTTTCGATACGTATTATCGAGTTCGTTATACATGTCATAGAAGCGTGTGGATAACCGTCCCATCTCATCATTGGTATTGAGTGGTTGGATATTGTCACGCTGTTTTTTTTCAACTTGTTGGAGTTGCTTATCTAAACGAGTTATTGGATTTATCACATAACGGTAGAGAAGAATAAGTAGCAACAATACCGTTATTAATGCCGAAGTCCCAAAAGATAGAATAAGTTGACGCCAAATATCTTGCAGCTTGTTATTGAGAATAAATTGAGCAGGATCGACCGTGATGTATAAATCATTGGCGAGTTTAATAGACTGAGTGAGCCCTTTGTTGGTATTAATTGGCTCGGAAGATGCGAAGATGCTAGTTTGGTTATCAAACTCGATCTGCCTTCGTAGCGTATTGAATTTGTCTAATGAAACGGATACGACGACGAAAAAAATATCGTCTTGTTGTTTAATCAGTGGACGAGCAATGGTTCTTTTGTCTAGTACTTCATAGCGAACTAGCATACCGTCACCTTGAGAACTTAAGACATAATTGATGTCCGAAGCGGCCAATGATGTTTGGTATTTCTGTTTTACATGGTGAAGTATCGCAGGATCAATTTCAGCGAAAGGATCGGTGCTATTTTCAGCATAATAAAGGAGATCTTGATTACTATCTAGGATCGCCAAAGAAGAGAAGCTACTGTCTCCTGCTTGCAATACTTTTATGGTTTCCTGCAAATTTTCGATGAGCTCAAGCTCACGATATGGATTTTGTGCGTTAAGAAAGTATTGCCGAATGATGTCACTCTTGGTCAAGGTGTAGGCGTAGCTGTTTAGAAATGAGCGAGCTTGACGAAAATGACCTGCCAACTTTTCCATATTGAGCTGTAAATAACTGTCTTCTCGTTTAATAAGAGCATCCTTTTGGCTAGCGTAAATAATATAGCTAGAGGCTGCGGCACTAATGATAATTACAGGTGCGATTAAAAGAAGTATACGTTTACTTAACTTCATAACGAATAAATACAAGTTACCTTATTTGGGGAATGTAATACCATGCTGTTGGTAGGTCTTAGCACTTGGTTTATAAAATAATAGCACTCTAAGCTAATGAAAGTACGGTTTTATTCTCATCTGAATGGTGAATACTTATTCTATTTGGCTACTATGTTCTTTGATTATGGCGTTGCGTATCCGGCTTCTAAGCGTCATCGATGCATTGTCCTGTGTTGAATAAAATTGTGAGCGTTGGATGATGCTCATATCTGGATAGAGTGATTGAGAGTGGTCACCTTCGGCTTCTAGTAATGTGATTGCTTTAGAGTTTGTGGTGGAATTGCCAAGTTCTCTCGCATTTATCGCTGCAATGTTTGGACGATGCAAAAAATTAATAAATGAGAGCGCCAGTTGAGGTTTTTTTGATGACTTCAAAACCGCTAAGCAATCGACCCATAATACTGTTCCCTCTTTTGGAACGGTATAGCCCCACTGGTAGTGAGAACCTAAATGATTGAGTACCTGCGTATCCCCGCTATAGGCGAGAGCTAAATGAATGTTCGCCATTTCTTGGGGGTTATGCATTAAGTAAGTCAAAATATACTCATAGGTTCTGACGAATGGAATTTGCTGTTGAAGCTCAGCATAGACTTGAGTTAAGTCTTCCTTATTGGATTCATGGATAGACAAGCCTCTTAAAAATAGAGAGGGCATCAACATATCGCTATAGTCTGCCAGCATGCCAATATTCCGCTGTTGCATATTTTTGGAATAAGATTGCGGATAGAGTAAAGCACGCCATGTCTTCGGTGGTATCGGGTAGATGTCTTTACGGTAAATTAACCCTAAAGTCCCCCAGAAATAGGGCACGGCGTTGGAACTGCACTGATTCTTCCAAATTTTTGGTACGTAGGACAAATTGGTTAAACTGTCCGTGGTTGTTAGGTCTAATAACTTGTTATTGCGGGTAAAGTTACGAGTCGCTACTTCATCGAGTACAGCAATATCAACCTCATTCCCTTGCAGTTGATTGATAATTCGATCTCTGTCGGTGTCACTATCAAAATAGATCTGCTTTATTTTGACATTGGTTTCCTGCTCCCATAAATCAATCACCGGTTCAGATAGGTAATATTGCCAGTTAAAAATGGTGAGTGTTTGTGGATCTTCTTGAGCGTAAGCTTTACCAGTATGCAAAAATATGACAAGCAAACAGTTGATTGCTGTAAAGAATGATTTCATTTAGTTCCCTATATCAAAACGGTTCGTTACAGAAATAATTGTCTGCTTATCTCGTTATTTACGTTTTACGTACCTGCGAAAGTTACGTTGTGCAGGCTACGTAAGTTTCACCTGAGTCGGTTTTACATTTTCGCTAGGGTAGCAGCCTAAAACTTTCAGGTGGCGAGTTATTTTGGTTAACTCCACAATAGCTTGTTGCATCTCTATAGAGTCTAAGTGAGATTCTAAATCGACATAAAACATCTCTTCCCATGGGTTGCCCATGATTGGTCGTGACTCCAATTTATTCATGTTAATGCCATAACGCTGTAGTACCAGTAGCGTCTCAACTAGAGAGCCCGCCTGTTGTGACGTCGACATGATGAGCGTTGTCTTTGCCGGGATCTGCGGTGAAACTTCAACGGGTTTACGAGCAACCACAATGAATCGTGTATGGTTTTCAGTTTGATTGGCGATGTTGCCTTGAATGGATTGCAATCCATACAGCTTGCCACTTGATGAGTTTCCAATCGCGGCCACATCGGTGCGATTTAACTCTTTTACTTTTTGCATCGCATCGGCTGTGCTCACACATGACTCTAATTTCACGCCTTTCATTCTGCTCAAGAACTCACTGCATTGTTGGTGCGGCTGAGGGTGTGAGTAGAGGGTTTTAATTTGTTCGATTCGGATCTCTTCTGTTGCCACAAGGCAGTGCTCAATGGGTTGGGTGAGTTCGCCAACAATATACAAAGTGGTGTGCTGCAGAAGGTCATAGACTTCATTAATTGAGCCTGAGCTGGTGTTCTCTATTGGCAACACTCCGTAATCAGCGTGGCCAGACTCTACGGTATTGGCGACATCTTTAAAGTGATCGCAATTGAGCTCAACAAGCTCCATATTTTTACGGCTGAAATATTCACGGCTTGCAAGGTGTGAATACGATCCTTTTGAACCAAGAAACGCTACTCGGGCTAAAGGTTTTCTATTTTGAGGATTCGCTAAATTTTGTAAGTAAGATTGTTGCAGCAATACGGAGTCTTCAATAATGGTATGAAAAAGCTTAGTGATGTATTGAGCATCAAGATCATACTTATTTTTGCCGTTGTTGATTAATTTGACTAACAGTTGCTGTTCGCGAGAAGCGTCGCGTACTGGTTTGGATGTTTCTACTTTGCTTTTAGCAACTTCAATACTGAGTTTACGGCGTTCTGAGAATAGGCTCAGAAGTTGGTCATCAAGTTCATTGAGTCGTAAACGGATCTCATCAAGAGAGATATGGCTGTCAGTCATTAAAATTGTCCTTATAAAAAAGCCCCCCATTTTGGGAGGCTTCTGTTCGTTTTTGACTTTTCTTTCGAAAACGAGTTCGCCCCCAGTTATGGAAGAAAAAATAAGTCAAAAAAGAACAGTTGTTTGGTATGCATAAATAGTAATTTATCGCTGAATGTTTAAACACAATAAGCAAGCAGGGATAAGGCGTCAAGCAAAAAAATAGCGCCTGTAGGCGCTATCTTAAATCCTTATTTTTTATTCGACTTCTTCAGCTTCTTCTATCTCAGGTTTTTCAGAACGACGAGCTTCTGGTTTGTGGCGTAGTTTATTCAGTTGGCGTTCTAGTTTTTGTTCTACTTCATTAACCGCTTTATATAGATCTTCGTTTACAGCGGAAGCAACAAGTTGTCCTTTAGGAACCGTGATAATAGCCTCGAATTTTTTCTGTTTATTTGGCTCTTCGCTAAAGCTTGTTTGACAACCAATGATGTCTACTTGCCACTTCTCTAGTTTCTTAAATTTAGCTTCAATGTGCTCACGAATTGCAGAGGTGATGTCGATGTTTTTACCAGTGATTTGTACTTTCATATTGAGTTTTCCTCTGTGTCATCCCTCATGGGTTAACTCCAGATTACGGATATAAAGCTAAATAAATGTGATGTAGATCACTCTTTGGTGCGGATTATAGGGCGGTGAAATTAAATGTGATCTTACGCAAATCTTTCTTTATTTTCTGCTGAAATACCTTGTTATCAAAAAAAAACAAGATAGATTGGTAAGGGTAATACGCTGAAAATTCATCATTTTTGGGGAGTTTTTACAGCCTGAATATTTTGATGATGAATAAACGCTCAGAGCCTAAATGTGATACAGATTCACTGATGCTCATAAGTTATACATTTGAATGTTAAAATGCCGCTCGTCATTTGATTGAGCGGCATTTTTGCATTTTAGTCATTGTAGCTTGATTACTATGGAGACATGTCCATAAACCTCACTTGGTTATCCTTCAAAAGTACTGCATTTCCTTTATCTCGTACTTTTTGAATGGCAGCGAGTTGTTTGTATACCACGTAATATCGATTGATGTTGGCAACATAATGAACGGGCTCCCTTCCGATGTTACGTCGGGCAATCACTTCTACATTTTTAAACCACACATTAGGATCATAACCATGCTTTAGAGCTAGTTTGCGGATTCGTCTTATTTGAGCTGGCCCTGCATTATAGGCTGCTAACGAAAAATAGATTTGATCATCAACACTCATGTCATTATCTGAAAAATAGCGATCTTTAATAAATCTCATATATTTCACCCCAGCATGAATATTATTCTCTAATTGATAGATGTCTGGAATGTTGACATAAGGATCTTTTGCGGTACTTGGGAGCACTTGCATAATACCGACTGCGCCTCGGTGCGACACTTTACTTTGGTCTAACCCGGACTCCTGATATGCCTGTGCTGAGATCATTAGCGGTTCAAATTCATATTGACTTGAGTATTGGCTGAAGAGCTCTGATATATGATTAAGTTTGGCGATTTTCTTTGGATTTAAAGCACGACTTAGCCATCGAGTGTTGTCTATATATTTGTCATAAATAACGTTGCCCAGAAGTGTGCCCGATTTTGCAGTCTTAATGTATTTATTGAGTGTCGCTTTGAGCTTCGGGCTGTTTTGGCGTAGTGCCCATGCTATCTCACCATTTTCTCTTAGTGGGAGTTGCGGATGAATTTGGATATTTTCCATCACATTAAGCCATAACTTAGTTTTATGACTATCTAAGATAGTGGCATTGATGTACCCCTGGTTAACCATTTCGATAAGTTCATAATCCTGTAGCGTCTCTTCAATGAACTGCACGGTGACAGGGGCCAAACCTTGCTGGTCGAGTTTTTGATTGATAACTTGAAGGCTTTCAAAATAACTAGAGCTGGCTCGCACCCAAACCTCTTTACCACTGAGTTGTTCGATAGCGGTTATTTGAGGATGATCTTTGTTGGTAACGATGATCTCTTGGATATTGTTGATAACAGGGTTACTGAAATCGATAATTTCTAACCGCTTGTCGGTGATGGTTAAATTGGCGACTGCCACATCACCGTAGCCGCTAGTCAGTGAGGGTAATAAATCATCACGTTGAACTGGAATAATTTGAACATTTAAATATTGAGACTGTTTTTTAAGTTGTTTCTCAAAATGGTATAGCATTTCAGCAATGATGCCTTTCGGCTTTCCTGCTTCAACATAGTAAAAACCTAGATCAGCAGAGACAAGAACTCGTATGACATTCCGTTTTGATAGACGATCAAAGTCACCCACATACGGTTCTTTGCTCAAAGGCGATAGCTCTAAAGCGAGTCCTTTGGGAGGAATGAATATCGTGATAACGAGCAGTAAAAGTAATTTTTTCACACCAACCTCCATGTTGATACTTTGTTAAATCATTACATTTATCATACGTATTGAACAACTATCCAGCAAGTTTGTCAGTCGATAGACATAAAAAAGCCGCTTAATAATCAAGCGGCTTAACGGTGTCATTCAACGAGTTTAAGTTAAATTGGATTTAATTCTATCAACGCTTCTGTTCGTGCAATGGCGTCTTCCAACCCTAACTCTTTATAAGCTTGAAGCTGAATATTGAGTGATTTTCGGGCGGCTACTGTATCAGGATATGTTTTTTGTAGCTCTTGGCAGCGATTGATCGCAGCAATCCATGCTTCACGGCGTAAGTAAAAATCAGCGGTTGCTAAATCATATTCAGCAAGACGATTTTTTAAAGCGAACATGCGTTTTTGTGCATCTTCTGCGTAAGGGCTTTCAGGGCTACGCTGCAATAGTTTTTTAAAGTCAGCAAACGCTAATTTTACTGGCTCTGGATCGCGATCCGAACGGTCAATGCTCAATAGATCATGCATGAAGTTTCGGTCTTGAGCCATGTGTGTCAAACCTCGCATATACAGTACCCAGTCCGCCTTCTCATGTGTCGGGTTTAGGCGAAGGAAGCGAGAAATCGTGGCTAAACCTAGAGCGAGATCATCGTTTTTGTAGTAAGCATAAATAAGATCAAGTTGAACCTGTTCAGAGTATGCTCCAAATGGATAACGAGAGTCTAACGCTTCAAGTTTTTCTATTGCAGTAAACCAGCTACCACTTTGTAATGATATTTGCGCTTCTGAATAGAGCTCTGATGGTGGCACATCAGGTACAATTTCTTCACTACTAGAACATCCAGCCAGCAGTGATATAGCTAATAAGCCTGATAAAGTTTGGCGTTTCATGTCAGGAGTCGATTCCTTGAATTTAAATATTTCGTAAGCTTCCGTTACTTTCTTATCAGTAACAGATACAATGATGCAATTGTCCTATTCTATCCATACTCATGGGTATTAGTCTCACGGTTTTTAAAAAAGTTCGATATGGCTCAGCAGATCACACTAACAGATACAGTAAAAGACAGCCAACTTGGTCAACGTTTAGACCAAGCAGTCGCTGAACTTTTCTCAGATTTTTCCCGCTCGCGTGTAAAAGAGTGGATTTTAGACAGCAAAATCCAAGTCGATGGCGTTGTTATAACTAAACCACGTATCAGAGTTATGGGCGGTGAAGAGATCATCGTGCATGCTGAACTTGAAGACGAAGAGCGTTGGGAAGCACAAGATATTGCACTAGATATTGTTTATGAAGATGACGACATCTTGGTAATCAATAAGCCTCGTGGTCTTGTCGTTCATCCTGGTGCAGGTACTCCTGATGGTACGGTATTAAATGCGTTGTTATTCCATTATCCACAAATTGCTGAAGTGCCACGTGCTGGTATTGTGCATCGTCTGGATAAAGATACGACAGGTTTGATGGTGGTTGCGAAAACCGTACCAGCACAAACTCGTTTAGTTCGTGCTTTGCAGAAGCGTCGTATTACCCGTGAATATGAAGCGATTGCGATTGGTAAAATGACCGCTGGTGGCATGATAGAAAAGCCGATTGGCCGTCATACTACGAAGCGTGTTCTTATGGCCGTTAATGAAATGGGTAAACCTGCGGTAACTCACTACCGTGTTGCGGAGCATTTCCGTGAGCATACTCGTATTCGTTTACGTCTAGAGACAGGTCGTACTCACCAAATTCGTGTACATATGTCTTACCTTCAATATCCTTTATTAGGTGATATTGCTTACGGCGGTAGAGCTCGCATCCCTAAAGATGCCTCTCAAGAGTTGACTGACATGATCCGTGGGTTTGATCGTCAAGCGTTACATGCGGTTATGCTTAAGTTTGATCATCCAGTAACGGATGAGACAATGGAGTTTCATGCTCCTGTGCCTGACGATATGATCGAAATGGCAGAAGCGTTACGTGTTGATGCGAAAGAAAACTTCTCTGAAGATATTTAATGAAGTTAATCATCCCTCAGTGGAGTGCACCTAAAAATATTAAAGCTTTCAGTTCGACTCGCTTCGATGGCGTGTCGAATGGGGTATATAAAGGCTTAAATTTAGGTACTCATGTGGGGGATGATGAATCTATCGTTATTCAGAACCGTAATAGGTTAGTTAAGCACTCGAATATGCCGTCTAACCCAATATGGTTGAATCAAACACACTCGACAACGGTATTGAATATAGGCTCTCCTACTGAGTCAATATTAGATGCTGATGGGCTATTTACCCAGCAGTCCAATGTTGTTTGCTCTGCTATGACGGCAGATTGCCTCCCTGTGTTATTAACGAATACCCAAGGTTCACAAGTCGCAGCTGTTCATGCTGGTTGGCGTGGATTAGCTAATGGTATTTTAGAAAATGCAGTAGAAAAGTTTGATGGTGAAGTTATTGCTTGGCTTGGCCCTGCGATAGGAAAAAGTGCGTTTGAAGTTGGTGATGATGTTGTGAATGCATTCGTTGAGTTTGATGAGCATGCTATTGAGGCTTTTCGACCTCAATCTCAAGCAAATAAATATTTAGCGGATATTGGGTTGCTTGCAACGCAAAGATTAAATCGAGCTGGTGTTCAATCTGTCTTTAACAGCAATCTATGTACGTATCGCGACGCAGATAGTTTTTATTCTTATCGACGTGATGGTATTACCGGTCGCCAAGCCGCCTTTATCTGGATTGAATAAAACGTCATTTCTCAGAATTTAACCTCCAAAATTTGATTGCCAATAACTTATTGCTGAAAGGCACTCTCTCCCTCTTGAAAATCTCTATTATCGTATCCATCTTTGTTTATAAGAATTATCTCATTGAGGTATGGAGATAGATATGCGCCTTGATCGTTTTACAAGTAAATTCCAAATAGCAATTTCTGATGCTCAGTCATTGGCCTTAGGTCGAGATCATCAATATATAGAACCTGTTCACCTTATGGTATCGCTGCTTAACCAAGATGGTAGTGCGATTCGTCCACTCCTAACGATGTTAGACATCGATATTGTTCAGCTTCGTTCAAAATTAAGCGAAATGCTCGACAGAGTGGCAAAAGTGAGTGGTATCGGTGGTGATGTTCAGCTGTCTAGTGCCATGGGTGTGCTATTTAACCTGTGCGATAAGGTAGCCCAGAAGCGACAAGATAGTTTTATATCTTCTGAAATCTTTCTTCTAGCAGCCATTGAAGATAGAGGCCCGCTTGGCAAGTTACTAAAAGAGCTAGGACTCACAGAGTTAAAGCTTTCTCAAGCGATTGAGCAGATCCGTGGTGGTCAAAAAGTCGATGATCAAAATGCTGAAGATAAAAGACAAGCATTAGAGAAGTTCACGATAGATCTTACTGAGCGTGCGGAACAAGGAAAACTTGATCCTGTAATTGGCAGAGATGATGAAATTCGTAGAACGATACAAGTATTACAGCGCCGAACTAAGAATAACCCGGTCATTATTGGTGAGCCTGGCGTGGGTAAAACTGCGATTGTCGAAGGGTTAGCGCAACGAATCATCAATAATGAAGTTCCAGAAGGTCTTCGCGGTCGTCGAGTACTTTCTCTTGATATGGGTTCATTGGTTGCTGGGGCGAAATATCGAGGTGAGTTTGAAGAGCGCCTAAAATCGGTACTCAATGAGCTATCAAAAGAAGAAGGTAACATCATTCTTTTCATTGATGAGCTTCATACCATGGTCGGTGCAGGTAAAGGCGAAGGCTCTATGGATGCAGGGAATATGCTAAAACCTGCACTCGCTCGTGGTGAACTGCACTGTGTTGGGGCGACAACCTTAGATGAATATCGTAAGTACCTTGAGAAAGATCCTGCATTAGAGCGCCGTTTTCAAAAAGTGATTGTTGATGAACCGAGCGTAGAAGATACCGTCGCTATTTTACGTGGCTTAAAAGAACGTTATGAGCTTCATCATCATGTGGAAATCACTGATCCAGCCATCGTATCGGCAGCAAGTTTATCGCATCGTTATGTGTCGGATCGCCAATTACCAGATAAAGCGATCGATTTAATCGATGAAGCAGCATCGAGTATCCGAATGCAAATAGACTCAAAACCAGAGTCACTCGATAAATTAGAACGAAAAATTATTCAACTGAAGATAGAGCAGCAAGCACTATTTAACGAACATGATGACGCAAGTGAGAAGCGTCTAAACACGATTAACTCTGAGTTGAAAGTGAAAGAGCGTGATTTTGCTGAACTAGAAGAGGTGTGGAATGCAGAAAAAGCCGCTCTTTCTGGAACGCAGCATATAAAGTCTGAGCTCGAACAAGCTCGAATGGATATGGATTTTGCTCGTCGTGCGGGCGATTTAAATCGGATGTCAGAGTTACAGTACGGGAGAATTCCGGAGTTAGAGAAGCAACTAGATTTGGCCACTCAAGCTGAAATGCAGGAGATGACGCTACTCAGAAATAAAGTGACAGACGCTGAAATTGCAGAAGTATTATCGAAACAGACTGGCATTCCTGTCTCTAAGATGTTGGAAGCGGAAAAAGAGAAGCTTCTTCGCATGGAAGAGGTATTACATAAACGAGTTATTGGTCAGGTAGAAGCGGTTGAGGCGATATCTGATGCGATTCGTCGTAGCCGTGCAGGTTTGTCCGATCCGAACAAGCCAATAGGTTCATTTCTATTTTTGGGACCAACAGGGGTAGGTAAAACTGAACTGTGCAAGACATTAGCCAACTTTATGTTCGATAGTGAAGACGCCATGATTCGAATTGATATGTCTGAGTTTATGGAGAAGCACTCTGTTGCGCGTTTAGTTGGAGCACCTCCAGGATATGTAGGATATGAAGAAGGCGGCTATATAACCGAAGCCGTTCGTCGTAAACCATATTCTGTCATTTTACTTGATGAAGTAGAGAAAGCTCACCCTGATGTCTTTAATATATTACTCCAAGTATTGGATGATGGTCGATTAACTGACGGACAAGGTCGTACCGTTGATTTCCGAAATACTGTTGTGATCATGACATCGAACCTAGGTTCAGATCGTATTCAAGATAATTTTTCGGTTCTAGACTATTCAGGAATAAAACATGAAGTTATGGAAGTGGTTAATAAACACTTCCGACCTGAGTTTCTAAACCGAGTAGATGAAACGGTCGTATTCCATCCGTTAGGCAAAGAGCATATTAAATCTATCGCTTCTATTCAGCTTGATAGATTGGCTCATCGAATGGAAGAGAGTGGATATGAGCTTGAAGTGTCAAATAAAGCATTGGAATTAATTGCTGAAGTAGGGTTTGACCCAGTATTTGGTGCTCGTCCACTCAAGAGGGCGATTCAACAGAGTGTCGAAAATCCATTGGCTAAGGCAATATTGGCTGGAAAAATAGATTCAGATAAAAAAGTACAGCTTTTAGTAAGCAAAGATAAAATTGTAGCTCATCAAGCATAATTAATATTACGGCATTAAATAAAGGGGATTCTTACCCATTTATGGCCTATTTTTCATCGCTCTGGTTGAATTCTAGCCGAACCGACTGTGGGGAATGATTTATTTGGTTTTTACCCTTGCCTTTGATGACCAACTGCCTATAATGCGCCTCCGTTGACAGGGAAACTTATCTTAGTTTCAATGTTCAACTGAGGCAGCCAAGTTAAGATAAAAAGTGTTTGACACAATGACTTATCTAGCTAAAATGGCCGTCCGTTTTGAGCAAAGCTCGAAACAAGCTCTTTAACAATTTAGACCTATCAATCTGTGTGGGCACTCGTTGATGATAATCACTAGTTTCGTACTGTTTGTTTTCGCTTTTTAAAGCGAAAGTAAATTAAGTCGAAACAAAAGATATCAATGAACTGAGTGACCAATACAAGTTCTTAGAACTTGGCACAGTCAATTCATTACCATTCTGTTGGAATGGTAATAGCTTTAATTTACTAAGGTAATTTAAAGTCAGTATTCATTGAGCCGCATCTTAGGATGCAAAAAACTTTAATTGAAGAGTTTGATCATGGCTCAGATTGAACGCTGGCGGCAGGCCTAACACATGCAAGTCGAGCGGAAACGAGAAGTAGCTTGCTACTTCGGCGTCGAGCGGCGGACGGGTGAGTAATGCCTAGGAAATTGCCCTGATGTGGGGGATAACCATTGGAAACGATGGCTAATACCGCATAATGCCTTCGGGCCAAAGAGGGGGACCTTCGGGCCTCTCGCGTCAGGATATGCCTAGGTGGGATTAGCTAGTTGGT